>CAYTGY010000034.1:0-18966 GCA_964437265.1 uncultured Spirochaetaceae bacterium
ACACCGACTATCAGTTTTACACCGACTGTACGCTACTGATCTGGCTGCCGGATCTTGAGACAGTTATCCACAACCACATGAGCGGCAACTTCCCCAATGTATACTCAATAGGTGGCGGACCGTTCCGCGATCCGCGGCCGTGGCTTGCGGGACTAGATAAGATCCGGGAACTGGCGCCGGAACACCTGTTGGGATGCCACGGGATGCCCTTCTCCGGACGGGCCAAGGTTACTGAGGTGGTGACGGTTACGCGCGACGCGCTGCAGTTCGTGTTCGATCAGACCGTGCGAGCAATGAACCGCGGCCTTTCGCCGGCGGAGACGATCGATTTTGTGCGGCTCCCGGAGAGCCTTGCGCACCACTCAGCGCTCACGCAGACCTACGGAGAAGTCTGGCATCACGTGATGTCCATCTACCACGGCCTGATTGGATGGTACGACGGGGATGCCGTGAACCTCCTTCCCGTATCGCCGGGGTTGGAGTCATCGCGGATTGTTGAAGGATTCGGGGGTGCCGAACGAGCGTCTGAGGCGGCACGCGCGGCGCTCCACCGAGGCGAAACCGGTTGGGCGGCGCGACTCGCGAGTCACGTTCTACGCGTTGCCCGGGCCGGCAAGACGTGCGACCAGGCGCGGCAGATTCAAGCGGACGCACTGCGCCGCGGGGCACACCTGACCACCGCTTGGGGGACCCGCAACGCACTGCTCACACAGGCACGCGAGCTCGAGGGCCATCCAGGGAGGGCTGCCCTCGAGTCACATCCCACCCAGGCTATGCTTGCGCACAGCCCGGATCACACTATCATGAATTTCCTGCGGGTTCGCTTCGCGCCAGAGCGGGCCGGTGACGCTCACCTGCGCGTTGCGATCACGCTGACTGATCCGCGGACGCCGGGCAATGAGTCCTCCTACGAGCTATCACTCCGGAACGGCGTCTTGGAGGTCACAGACAGTTCCGCCGGGCCACCAACTCCGGGTACAATCGCCGTAGGTCGCCCTGAGCTGATCGAGTACGTGATCCGCGGAACGAAGCATTCCGCGCAGACCGTGCCGGAGCGCTTGCGGGAAATCCTTGCCTACATCGACCTTCCATGGAGGAACGCATGAGCAACGTCGGACGAATATGGGCGGACGAGCACCGCGAGTTCGTTGACCCGGTCAGCGGGAAGACGGTAGTACGTCTGACCAATTACAAGGGCCACAGCCACAGTCAATACTTCACCAACAACTTCTGGCCGGCTCCGGATAGCTTCATCTTCACCTCCGACCGGGAGGGGCGCTCCAACTTGTTCCGGTACCATATGGACGATCATCGCATGGAACAGTTGACCGACCTGGACGGAGACAGCACCCCGGCCGGTGTCTACTGCCCAAAGAGACAGCGGTTCTACTTCGCATACGGCCCCGCCTTCTTGGAGCTGGATCCCGGCACCTACGCGCTACGAGAAGTGTACCGCGTGCCACCGGATCTGGAGCACGCGGGACTGAACGCGGTCACCGCGGACGCTCGCTTTCTGTGCACCTCCGTCACCGCGCGGCAGGATGAGCCGCGGCAGATGCGGTATAACAAGTCCCCAGACTACATCCACAACTTCAAGAGGAAACCGGAGACCCGGATCATCCGCATCGACATCGATCGCGGATCCGCGGAAACCCTGCACGTAGAACACTACACGGTCCAGCATGTCAACGCGAGCCCAACCAACCCGGATGTTCTCACCTTCTGCCACGAGGGACCGTGGGCTCGGATTGACCAGCGGATATGGGGACTGAACCCCAGCACGGGACGCGTGTGGAAGATACGCTCTCAGGAGCCGCGTGACGCGGCGATCGGGCATGAGTACTTCTTTGATGACGGGCAATGGATTGGATACCACGGGAGGCGGCTCCCCGGGGAGAAGCTGCACTTCTTTGGCGCAGCCCGCGTTGACGGCTCGGAACACTACGAGATTGATTGTTCCTATCACTGTACGCACTTCATCAGCCGTGGACACGACCTCTATGTGGGCGACGGCACCCCGGCGAATGTCCAGCCGTGGTTTTCCAGTAATCAGAAGCCGTATCTGATGGCTTTCCAGAAGACTGATTCGGGGTACGACGGTCCACGAGTGCTGGCCTACCACCGCGCTACGTTCAACGAGCAGGCGCAGCACCCGCACGCGAGCTTCACTCCGGACGGAAACTCGCTGCTCTACACAAGCGACATCGGCGGCTACGCAAACCTGTATCTGGTTTCAGTTGAGGGGCTTACGGCATTGCCGTACGTTCATGAGGTGTCCGTGGAATGGACTGCACGGTCAGAATGATCTGCTGCGCCCATCCGCTGCGCTCGCCACACCGAAGGCGCTACGCCCACCACGCGCCGGAACGCCTTGTTCAGCCGCTGAGCATCTCCCAGCCCCACCGCGGCGGCAATGACCGCCGTGGACTGGCCACCGGAGAGCAACAGGTGCTTCGCTACGTCCACCCGAAGCTGGGTGAGGTATCTCGTCACGGTCGTGCCAATCAACTGGGAGAAGACGTGCGCGAACCGGGACTCCGACAACCCAATATGGTTTGCGATTCCTCGTACGGTCAGCGGCTCACGCAGTTGTCTACGCATGTAGGCAACCGCCGCCTCAACCCGCGGCCACTCCGACGAGCGGCTCAGCACATGGGGCGCCGCCTGATCACTCGCATCAACAAGCAGAGCAATGAGCTCCTGTACAATTCCGGAGAGCGCCGTCTCCCTGGCCGGACGGTCTCCGGTCCAGAGCTCGTGGGCCCGCTCGCTCAGCGTCTGGGCCTGCGTCTGTTGGTGCGCCGGCAACACAACAACACCGTCAAAACGCGGCGCCAGCCGAAGCGGTGCCATCACCTCAAAATGGACATTGATCTTTCCAAATGCCTCACTGGCAGGTTGTACCAGGTGGAGCCGATAGGGATGCTTCAGCACCAACGCTCCCTCCCGCAGATGGT
The DNA here is from genome assembly GCA_964437265.1 of uncultured Spirochaetaceae bacterium. Lineage (GTDB taxonomy): Bacteria > Spirochaetota > Spirochaetia > DSM-27196 > SLST01 > CAYTGY01. The sequence continues at coordinate 2,958 of CAYTGY010000034.1, forward strand.
ACAGCCGATCCTCTATTCGATAGCGTATAGCGCCGTCAAGTACGTAGGTGACAACGTAGTGCGGGTCGACGAAGGGCCGTTCGGCACATCCGTCGCTGCGGAGCGCCACCTCAACCACTCGCGGAACGTCGCCAAAGACGAGCATGCGGAAGTGTATCACGGTCCGGCGGCCGAGTCTCCGCTATCCGGCAAGCGGCAGCAACAACGACAGCAGCACGGGCACCGTGCCCACCGACAGCACCGTGGTAGCAATCGCTGCTCCGGCCGCGTAGTCGCCGGAGGCGTTGTACCGGCGCGCGAGGATCGCGGAGGTAAACGCGACCGGCATCGCACAGACCACCAACGCAACCCGAATCACCTCCGGCTGCAGACCGGGAATGGATACCAGCACACCAAAGTCCGCAAGTGGCAGGAGGACCAGTCGAACACCGGCGATGACGGCAATGGGGCCAATGAGCGCCCGGACCTTGGCGCCGAGCAACGACGCACCAATGATAAACAGCGCAAACGGAGTGGCAACGCCGCCGGCGGTGGTCAGGAAATCGCTCAGTATCTCCGGCATCCAGTCCGCTACTCCAACAAAGGCCCCCAACACGCCAAGCACGCACGCGATGAGCGGCGGCGACGTCAGGACTCGAGTGATGTTTGCCACGGTGAATCCGGCAAGCACAGCCACACCAATGGTCCAGTGACCCAGCGTGGTGCCAATATTGTGGAAGAAGAGGTTTGCGAGCGACGCTTCGCCAAGAATGCTGGAAACCAAGATGATTGGGATGAAGCCGTAGTTGTTGCTGACACACATATGCTGGAATGTGCGCCGGACGTCCGTCGCCGCGTCTCGGAAGAACAGGCGAGCGAGGAGAAGACCCAACAGGCCGTTGAACATCATGACGCCAAGCCCGATCACCGGCAGTGGCCACAGCACACCGATTCGTTCCACTTGGAAATTGCGGACGAGGGACGTGAAGATCAGCGCAGGGAAGAAGAAGTCTATCACCAGACGCGTCATTCGCTGGATGTCTCGCTCATCCAGGTATCCCAGTCTTCGTGCCAGCATGCCCGCGCCAAAGAGCAAGAATATCTTGCCAAGGGCTTGCAGAATGTTGAGTGTCATGTCACCAGTGTAGATCAACGGATAGGTGCGGCGGTACCCGGATGAGCCGACTGGACAGACGAGATCAACCACGAATAGCAGCATGCGACCACCGAGTAGTGAGCCGCCGAAGGAGTGCAGATGAGCAAGGATCAACCGAATATCGTCCTGATCGTGGCCGACGACTTGGGCTATGGCGACCTGTCATGCTACGGCTCCACCCTCAATCGCACCCCGCACATCGATTCGCTGGCCCAAGACGGCGTGCGTTTCACGGACTTTTGCATGGCGGCGAGTGTCTGTTCGCCGTCGCGAGCGGCACTGATGACCGGTTGCTACCCAAAGCGCGTTGGTTTGGAGCGCGGCGACCGCGCAACCGTGCTCAGGCCCGCGGACTCGCTTGGGCTGAGCACGGAGGAGATCAGCCTTGCGCTGGTGCTCCATGACCGCGGTTACGCCACCGGACTGGTGGGAAAGTGGCATCTTGGCGATCAGCCTCCGTTCATGCCGACACGCCACGGCTTTGACTCCTACTTCGGTCTGCCGTACAGCAACGATATGGGGCCGGGTCATTGGCAGGAAGAGTTCCCTCCGATTCCGTTGATGCACGGCGAATGCTTGACAGAGGTGGGCCCCCACCAGAGCACGCTCACCCATCGCTATACCGACGAGTGCATCAGGTTCATTGCCGCGAACCACAACCGACCGTTCTTCCTCTACTTCGCTCACATGTATGTTCACCTGCCGCTGTTCGTGCCGCCGGAGTTTCTGGACCGGTCGCAAAACGGGGCATACGGCGCTGCCGTAGAGTGCATGGACTACAGCACGGGCCAGATCCTCGCGACCCTAGACCGCCTTGGAATCGCAGAGGAGACACTGGTCATATTCACCTCCGACAACGGATCCAACGGGAAAGACGGCGGCTCAAACGCTCCCCTTCGCGGCACAAAGGGCACTACCTGGGAGGGCGGGTTCCGGGTGCCCTGCGTCATGCGGTGGCCACGGGGAATCGTCGCGGGAGAAACGTGCACCACCACGCTCACCGCCATGGATCTCCTTCCGACAATTGCCGGCATTGCCGGTGCGTCTGCACCGACAGACCGTGTCATCGACGGCGCGGACGTGGGAGCGGAATTTCTCACTGCCACCGCGGACGGCGGCGACCCGCTGCGGGGAAACGGACGCGAGTTCTGCTACTACAAGGGGCCGCATTTGGAGGCCATTCGCCAGGGACGCTTCAAACTCCGGCTCACCGACGGAGCATTGTATGACCTGGATGCGGATCTTGGCGAAACCACGGACGTTGCATCCGGTCATCCGGAGGTAGTGTGCCGTATCCGTGCGGCCGCTGAGCGGTATCGGGCCGAGCTGGGGGATGGTGACCGGGCCGGCTCCGGATGCCGCGACGCCGGGTTCGTTCAGCACCCGCGGCTCATCCACGACAGACCGGAGTTCATCTGCACGGCAGAGTACGATATGGAGGATCCCGAATGAACGGCAGACAACCTGTACGCGTGGCATTGATCGGAGCGGGGAACTTCGCACGGCGCCAGCATCTTCCCAACCTGCACCGCATCCCTGAGGCGGAGCTCATGACGATCTGCGACGTCAACAACGAGCTGGCCGAGAGCCTCTGCGCGCGCTACGCCGCGCCAACAACCAGCGGCTCACCGACGCAGATGCCGCGGGCGGAGACCGATTACCGGCGAGTCCTCGATGACCGTGAGATTGAGGCCGTCGTGATTGCCACCCGCTCCGATTTGCAGCCGGTGATTGCCTCAGAGGCGCTCCTGGCAGGCAAGCATGTCTACGTTGAGAAACCGCTCGCTGAGAGCCCTGATGCGTGCGATCAGGTAGTGGCCGCGCGCAACGCGTCCGGGAAGCGGTTGGCCGTTGGGTTCAACAAGAGATTCGCCCCAATCTATCAAAAGGCAAAAGAGGTGATGGACGCCGACGGCGGACCGCGCAACATCCATCTACGCATGGCTGACGACGCGTGGCGATGGTCCAGAGGTCACAACCCTGGGGACCTGCTCAAGATAGACGTCTGCCATTTCTTTGACTTGGTGCGCTGGTTCACCGGCGCGGAGATCGCCACGGTCTACTGCGTGGAGTCTCGTGAGAACGACGAGACGCTCGCCCTTCAGATGACCAATGGAGCCGTGGTGTCAATACTGTTCAGCGGACACGGCACCATGGACATGCCAAAAGAACGACTGGACGCGGTCTGCACCCGCGGCGGTGTGTCCGCGGAGGACTACGTGGAGCTGGGAACCTACGGCTATCAGCAGTTCGAGCCGGTCTATCGGTTCGGCGGTCACTCACATCCGGACGGCGAATTCATGCACTCCTTCCTCACGGCCTCTCTGGGGATAGACGGATGGAAGGCGTTTCGCCGCGGCACGTGGGAAGCCCGGGAACGCGTCCTGGGAGAAGGCCGGAACACGGATCCCTACGCTCAGGAACGGCGTCACTTTGTGGATACCAACATTCCCAACTTCATGCGAGATCAGGGCTGGCTCATCTCACTCCGCGCGTTTGTGGCCGGGATCCGTGCACAGGTCCCAACGGCGCACGCCAACGCAGAGGATGCCCTTGCCGCCGCAATTGCCGCGGATGCAGCACTGCAGAGCATCGCCGCGGGTCAGATAGTTCAGGTCAAGAACCCTCGGGCCTAGGTGTTGACCCCCATATGCTGTTTTCTATACACAGCCGGCGTGACTCCGTAGCGCTTGCGGAACACGCGAGAGAAGTATGACGCGCTGTCGTAACCCAGATCGCGTGCAATCTCGGAGACCGCCATCATCGGCGACTCAGTCAAGACATCGCACGCCCGCGTGAGCTTGGCCTCGTGGACCACATCTGAGAAGTGCACGCCGAGCGCGGAGCGAAACACGCGGCTCAGGTGTCCGGGACTTACCCCAAACGCTTCGGCGACCGAACTGAGGCTGGTGTCTCTGCACACTGATGCGCGGATATGCGCGGCGATCCGCTCCGCGAACTCAGTCGTTGCCGCATCTACGCGCCTGGCGCGGAAATCCGCGAGTTGTCGCGCCGCATCGCAGATCCGGTCCAGTGCCGCGTCCAGACTACCCGCGGACAGCGGGTCTCTGGACGCGGCCGGCTCAGAAAGCGACTCGAGCTCCAGATCGACCTCGCCGGCAACCCTCAGTACGGTCCCCTGCAATTGCCGTAGGACGGCGCGAGCAGAATCGAATGAGCACCGCGTATCCCGAACTCGATTGGCGATCTCCCGAGCCGCATCCACAAATCCATGGGTGTTGCGCGCACGAAGGAGTGTCTCCAGCCGGGTAAACTCCTGCGGCGGAACCTCAAGTCCTCGGGCCTCCATGGTCTCCAACGCCGACCCGGAAATGACGCGACCATATCCGTGCAAGAGTGCATACCGATCAAACGGCCGCAGTCGCTCGAACGTTGCGGCGATTTCCGCGGGCACAACGGGTTGATCGCAGTAGGTGATGATGCACTGCATCCCCAACGATTCGGTCAATTGCTCCATGAGCGAGGAAACTCGCGGGGTCTTCCGATACGCGGCAGCGCCAATCAGGGCTACCATCTTGGCCGGTTCGTGGCTCGCGCAGCGCGCATCGTTCTCAAAGAACCGCTGGATAATTGAGCCGGCCTGCAATACCACGTACTCGCGAGGATCAAAGCGCAAGTGTTTGAAGACGCGATTATCAAATGCGACCAGCATGAGTCCAAGACGGGGCGGCTCAACCGGCAAGCCTAAGTAGGTGATGCGGCGCACTACCGATTCCGCCGAAACCGCGTTACCGAACACGATATCCCCAATAGTCTTGTGCTCAATGAGACGCCGGTTCTGTTCCAGTGTCTCGTCCATCTGCTCCACCTGATCCAGCAATCGACGAACCGCGTCGCCGATGTGCTCCATGTCGCCCACGGCGATCGACTCAGCGGAAAACCGCACCCGCAGCTGCTCCACCACTCGGCGAAGCGGCCGGAACAAACGGGTGCTGAGCGCGACGACCAAGAGCACCGTCAGAACCAGTGCGGCGGCTACTACCGCAGTGGAGAGGCGTCTGAGCCTGAGCAGTCGTGCCGACAGCTCTGAGACCGGCGTCCGTGAGACGAAGTACCAATCGGTCATCTCAGACATAGTCCACGAAACCACGGACTCCTGACCTCGCACCGTTGCAGTCGCAAATCCACCCGGCGGGCCAAGCAGCGACGCGAGATCTCCTGAAAGCGGCTCATACAACAGACTCGGATCCGAGTGTGAGATGACGCGGCCCGCGGAATCAACCACCGCCAGCTCCGCGGGCTGAGTGACGTACAGCGATATTACGCGGCTCATGACCAGAGCCGCGTCTATGTTGACAAAGACCCAGCCGTCCGGAGATTCGCTGCCACCGTAGAGCGGGATGCGGCGAACAAACGTCAGTTGGGGCCCGGATGCGCCAAAGCCGTGGTTCTGGGCCGGGGTCAGCCAGAACCATGACTCAGACCGTATGCGCGCCTGGGCAATCAACGCAATATTGAGCGGCGCCGGACTCAGTCCGTGACGGCCGGACACGCCAAACGTAACGCCTGCTTCGGAGGCGGCAAGTACATCATCGCGGACTCGGTACAGGTAGATCGAGTCCACGTACTCGCTGTTCAGCGCGATGTTTGTCAGCACGTTCGTCAGATGGAAGTAGTACTCCGGTGGATCGTCGCGTTCAGAAAAGAACGCAGCGATATGCCCGGCCGTGTAGCGGTTCAGAAACTCCCGGTTCACAATGCCCAGCACCTCACGGACCAGGGAGTGGTCGTAGAAGACTCTCACCTGGCTCAGAAGGTGTTGGTCCGCCCGCTGGATCTCCGTCTGCAGAAAATCTTCCGCGTAGTGAACGGTCAGCAGCGAAGAAGCGACAACCATGAGCATCGCGATGAGCGCGTAGGCCGCCGTGAGCTTCACGGGAAACCTGCAGGCTGCGAACGTGGACACTCGCTGACGTATACGGTCAAACATGCTCGGCGAGCGCTAGTGATCATGAGATTGCACACATTGTCAAGCGATTCACCATATGGCGCACGGGGAACCGGTGGTACGATTCCACACAGTTCGAACACACGCAGGAGGTTTGCATGAGAAAACGAGTAGCTCTTTGGGTTCTGCTCGCCGTTGTGGCGACTGCCGCATTCGCGGCCGGTCAGGGCCAACCCGCAGAAGATGACGGTCCGCTGGTGATCGATTGGCTTGGCTACGCACCCGTGGCACAGCCGGAACCGGACAACCCCATCGAACAGGCAGTCGAAGAGAGGTACAACGTCACGTTCAACGTCTGGTACGTTGACAAGCAGCAATACGAGGAAGCGATGGGTGTGCGCCTCGCAGCCGGCGAGATGCCGGACTACATGCTGGTATTCAACCCCGCGAACATTGGTCGATACGCGGAGCAAGGGGTCCTGGCACCGGTCACCGAGGAGATCTTCGCCAAGCTCCCCACGTATTCGGCGATCATGGAAGAGTACAACACCGACGGAACGGTCTTCGACGATGTGCGCTATCAGGGTCAGGTGTACTCGCTCCCGCGCATCAATCTTCAAACCGCGTACCCAACGGTGCTGTGTTGGCGTACCGATTGGCTGGAGAATGTGGGCATCGACACCATTCCGCGTACGCTGGACGAGTTCACCGAGGCGCTGACACGGTTCGCAAACGACGATCCGGACGGCAACGGTCGCGATGACACGTATGGCCTGTCGGACTCGAGCATGGGAGCGATCTTTGGCGCGTTTGGACCCATCCCCATGTATCGCTACAGCAGCCGCTCCGGTCAGCGTCTCCACTGGTCGGTGATGGACGAATCGCTGATCCTGAACGTCATCAGGCCTGAGATGAAGGAGGCTCTGGCCTACCTGAACGGCCTCTACGAGGCAGAGATTATAGACCCGGAGTTTGTGACAAGCGAGAACAAAGGGGGCTACTGGGCTCTGTCTCATTCGTTCATCAACGGCCGTATTGGCCTCACGGGACGTCAGAACTTCTACCACTGGGCACCTCCGCTGACCGAAGGCGACCAGGGCGGGGCGGTGTACGTGGAGTACATGGCGGCGAATCCGGACGCAGCGTTCGGCGAGACGTTTGATCTGGGCCCTGCCCCCATTGGTCCCGACGGAACCGCCGGCGCGTACACGTTGGGATACGTGGATGTTGGCACGTGGTCGTTCACCACCAGAGGAACGTCCGATCCACGGAAGGTGGACGTCATCACGAGCATCATTGAGGACAGTCTCATTGACTACGAATGGTCCACGTTCCTCAACTGGGGGATCGAGGGAACCCACTATACGGTGAGCGAGGACGGCGTCCACACGGCCACGGCGGATTATGCCGGTGCTCCAAACGCCACCAAAGGTGGAATCGCCGTCTACACCGGAGGACCGCTCAATCCTCAGTTTGTAAAGCAGTGGAACCCGGTGCTTTTTGACTTTGCGGACCGCTACGACGGCCCGAAGTATATCCCCACGAAGGTCCCCGCAACGGTGGCGGCTGATCGCTACATGGCGGACCTCACGCGACTTGCAACAGAGACCTATATCGCCATCATCTCCGGCTCACGCCCCGTTGACGACTTCGACGAGTTCGTGGAGATGTTTCTCCAGAACGGTGGCCAGGAAGTGATCGACGAGGCAAACGCGGTCTACCGCGAGATCAAGGGCCTGTAGGCACCACCGGCTCCCCACCGGAGTCGTGCGTGAGATTTTGCGTTGGGCGTCACGTTGGGCGTGGCGCCCAACCTTATGACCATGAGGTTGCGATGAACACCTGGACAACACCGGCACGACCGCTGCTGAGAAAACCAAACCGCTTCGGTGAGACGCTGCGATCGTATGTTCGTCACCGCGCACTCTTCCTGATGCTGGTTCCGGTCGTCGCACATTTCGTCGTGTTCCGATACGGGCCAATGTGGGGAATGCTGATCGCGTTCAAGAACTACTACCCGCTGCGGGGTTTCTTTGGAAGTCCCTGGGTGGGTTTGGAGCAGTTCGGCAAGCTCTTCACCGGGCTCTACTTCCTCCCCGTGCTCCGAAACACCTTAGTGATCAGTTTCTCCAAGCTCGTGTTTGGGTTTCCCGCGCCCATCATTTTGGCCGTTCTGCTCAACGAAGTTCGCGCAATTCGGTTCAAGCGCGTTGTCCAAACAATCACGTACCTCCCGCATTTCATCTCATGGGTTGTCCTCGCGGGCTTGATAGTTGAGATCCTGTCGCCCTCTCGCGGACCGGTCAATTGGTTTCTCCAGCTCCTGGGCATGGATCCAGTGTTCTTTGTCGCGAGTCCTCGGTGGTTCCGTCCGGTCGTGGTGGCCTCAGGAATCTGGCGCGAGGTTGGCTGGCAATCAATCATTTTCTTGGCCGCGATGACGGGCATTGATCCGGAGCTCTATGATGTCGCGGACATTGACGGTGCCGGTCGCATCAGGAAAGTCTTCTCCATAACCATTCCGTCCATCTTCCCGGTAATCGTCATCATGTTCATCTTTGCGACCGGTCGCATCATCAATGACGACTTCGAGCAGATCCTGAATCTGCTCAACCCGTTGGTCATGGAAGTGGGAGACGTCATCATGACCTACACCTTCAGAGAAGGCATTCAGAAGCTCAACTACAGCTACGCGGCCGCCGTGGGGCTGTTCAAGAACCTGGTCTCCTTTCTCATGGTTGTCACAGCGAACTCGGTGGCACGTCGGCTTACCGACCACTCCGTCTGGTAGGAGAGAAAATGGCACGCGTCTTGAGTAAGCGACCGAGCGACGTTATCGTTGACATGGTGATCTACACGGTCCTCACGCTGGCGGCAGCCGCCACCGTGGTGCCGTTCCTGCAGGTCGCGACGATCTCAGTGAGCCCATCTCATGTGGTGAATAGCTTCGGCCTTCACATTCTTCCTCGCCAGATCACCTTTGAGGGCTACCGTGCCGTCTTCAAGCACGCGCTCATCTGGCGGTCGTATCTCAACACGATCATTCGAACCGTTGTCGCAACGGGTCTCTCCGTCACCCTGCTGGTGCTCGGGGGCTACCCCCTGTCAAAGCCAAGCCTGCCGCACCGGCGGTTCTGGACGGCATTCATTGTCTTTACCATGTACTTCCAGGGCGGAATCATCCCAGATTTTTTGCTGGTTAACTGGCTGGGGCTTCGGGATTCGTTGTGGTCACTGATCCTGCCACGTGCGGTCTACGCGTTCAACCTCATCATCGTGCGCAACTTCTTCATGGCGTTGCCCAATGAGATCGAGGAATCGGCGCGGATGGATGGAGCAAAAGAGTTAACGATTCTGTTGCGCATCGTGATCCCACTCTCGTTGCCGGTTCTGGCCACGGTGACCCTCTGGTCCGCGGTCTACCAGTGGAATCAGTGGTTTGATTGCATGATCTACATTCAAACGCAGACCAAATTCGTCCTGCAGTACGTTCTACGGCTGGTGCTCATCGAGGGCCAGCAGGAATACGTTCCGGCAAGTGGATCCGAGTACGTCAACACAGACACCATGAAGATGGCCACACTGATGGTTGCGGTCATCCCCATCATTCTGACATACCCGTTCCTGCAGAAGTACTTCGTGAAGGGGGTACTGATTGGGTCGGTAAAGGGATAACGCAACCGCAGCGCTGTCTTGCGTTCGATTGTCAGCCCCTGCTGGGACCGATACCATACGGCATGCTTCAGCAACGATACCCTAACGGGACGTACACCATTGTTCGACGCGAATCATGGCATCCCTACCCGACCGCCGCCGAACGCGACGCGTGGCAACGAGTCCCGGCATCGCTGCGGAGGGCCTACGGAAGACGTGCAACGGAGCGGCGTACCCAGTCATGGCCGGAGCTGACCGCCCGCGGGTATCTCGAATGCTCCCGAAGCGGAAACCGGACTGATTATGAGGACCCGTATTTCCTGCGCCGAACCATGCTGGCGGAACTGGCCATAGCCGAATCACTTGAGTACCGCGGGGACTACATTGACGCGATCGCGGACGGCATCTGGTTGATCTGCGAAGAATCCACGTGGTGCACACCTTCGCACATCAAGCAGCTGTCCGGCCAATCAGGACTGCCGGACACCGACCAGCCGGAGGTCGATCTGTTCGCTGCACAGACGGCGGAAGTCCTGTCGGTCATCGGGTACCTGCTGGGTCCCGAGCTCGACGCGGTCTCCGGCATGCTGCGCCGCCGCATTGCGCGAGAGATCCGCCGGCGAGTCATCACGCCGTTTCTGGAACGCGAGGACTTCTGGTGGATGGGCTTCTTGCCCCGCTACGTCAACAACTGGAATCCATGGATCAACTCCAACGTGCTCTCCGCGATGTTGCTGACGGAGCCGGACCTCGCTCGGCGCGTTGCCGTTGTGGAGAAGTCGGTCCGTAGTCTGGATCGCTTCATTGACACGTATCCGGCAGACGGCGGCTGCGACGAGGGCCCAAACTACTGGGGTCACGCTGCAGGCTCGCTCTACGATTGCCTTGAAATCCTTGAGCAGGCCACCGATGAGACGGTCAATGCCTGGGACGAGCCGCTCATCCGTGAGATGGGACGGTACATCTATCGCGTGCAGATTCATGGCACGTGGTTTGCCAACTTCGCCGACGCACCGGCCCGCCTCTGCCCCCCGGCCGCGGTCACCTACGGGCTGGGTAGACGGGTTGGCGATGAGGCGCTCATGCGATTGGGTAGATGGGCGGCACGCGTTGAAGATGTGGCGGCGAAGACGGAAGAGCTACAACATCCCACACGAGCGCTCAGTATGGGTCGAAGCCTCCGCACGCTTTTCTGTAGTAACCAGCTTCCGGCCGAAGATCCGGCACTCCCACTGCCGCGCGACGCGTGGATGCGGAATATCCAGGTCATGGTCGCCCGCGACCGGGACGCAACGGAGGCGGGGTTCTTTTTGGCGGCCAAGGGAGGACATAACAATGAGAGCCACAACCACAATGACATCGGATCGTTTATCGTGTACCTTGACGGCCGCCCCCTCATGGTAGATGCGGGCGTGGGCACCTACACCAATGCGACGTTCACCGAGCTGCGCTACACCATATGGACCATGCAGTCTTCGTTTCACGGACTGCTGCCCACATTTGACAACGAACAGCAGCGTCCGGGCCGCGACTTTGCGGCCACCCGCGTCACCTACGAGGCCTGCGACGAGTACGCGGAGCTCCAGCTGGATCTCTCGCGGGCCTACGCTCCGGATGCAGGCGTGGACACGTACCGCCGGGCCGTCAGACTGGACCGCAACAGACAGGTCACGGTGCACGACAGCTACCGGCTCAGCAAACCCGTCTCCTCCATATCACTGGCCGTTCTCACACCAAGCCGCGTGGGGATTCTTTCCATTCCCAAGCACACGCCATCAGGTACGGGCCGTGTAGTGATGACCCCCGCGCCGCTACCGGATGGCTCTAGCAGCGCCGGCGGCACCGTGCACTACGACCGAACACGGTTTACCGTACGGACCGAACCGATTTCCCTGGATGATCCCGCGCTCACCGCGGTCTGGGGAGATTGGCTTCACCGGGTAGTGTTCACTGCAACCGATCCACCGGCGGAAGCGAGCCACCGGTTCACAGTGACAATGGACGACGCCCGGTGATCCTTGCCCTCATCCGCCACGCGAGTGGACCCGCTCCTGTCCCGGATGACGGTACGGTTTGACGCAACCGAGATGCTCAATGCAGACGAATGGGGAGAGATTGGTGGTTACCACCGCCCAACGGTAGTCGGTATCTAGGTCGATGATCAGATAGTCTGCCCCAAAAATCCGGAAGAAGCGCACACGGAGCCAGGAGTTGGTCTCATCGCGAACCTCAACACGGCCGTCTTCGCGCAATGTGTAGCGGGCGGTGGAGAGCCGGCACTCCTTGCGCTGGAAGGAGTTTGGGTACCGCGCAACCTGATACCACAGCCCGGAGTAGCGTTCCAGGTCCACGTGCAGGCTCCGGAGATCCCTATCCGCTCCAGCAGGTAAACGCGGGTCATGCTCAGAGGAACGGTGATCACACCACGCCCCCGGCGAGCAGCAGGATGGCGCCACCGTGTGAGACCACCGCTGCAAGCAGCCCCCACCGCATTCGCAGCACCCCGGCGATCACCCCTTCGTAGAGCGCAAAGAGCAGCAGCGGGGCTCCGACGTCCGTGACGGTGCTTGCAAGAAAGGCGTGACCGGCCGCGAAGGCAATTCCGGAGGTGACGGCGGCCCGCAGCGGTGCCATTCCCAGCTCCTCCTGGAAGTAGTCCTGGAGGAAACCGCGGAAGAGCAGCTCCTCATAGAAGTTACCAAGCAGGGCCACCGCTGCGATGCCGGGGAGCAACCGAGCAGCCACCGCACCACCTCGCAGCCCAATCGGCACGCCGGTGTAGATCAACAGCAGCGGCCCGGCGGTCAGTAGCGCCCCAAGCACCCCCATCCCCAGGCTCGCCCCGGCGGCCAGAAGCGGCGGGCCGGAGATCGGCTCCACCAGCTCTCCGGCCGACTCGGTCGCTCGTGGGCGGATCCACCGGATGCGCGCACGCCATCCGGGTTCGGCAACGAGCATCAGCACCGCAATGAGCGCGCTTCCGCCGCCAATGATGAACAGGAGCGGTAGCGAGTCCGTGAACCGGATCCAGAAGAAGCCGTCGGTGCCAAAGCTCCACAGACCCATCGGCGTCATCGCATCCCGGATGACCACAAACAGCCCAATGTAGGTCACCACCCTGAGCCCGCCCGCACGCCGCGGAAGCACCAGCAGGAAGAGTACGAGTGCCACAATCCCGGGTAGCGTCCGGAACACATACGAGATCATCGTATCCATGAAATCTCCTTCGCCGGGTATAATATGAGCCTGGGTCCATAGTATCCAGATCACCGCGCCGCGGCACGGAAAAAGCTCGTGGCGCCGACGCACCACGTGCGGTATCATACCGATCGGTGATGCAGACCAAACTGAAGCGTCTTACCCGCATGGTTGGCACCGACCCCGGCTTCTACGTGCTGGCCCTCCACGCCTTTGTGGAGCACTACATCAGAGACATCGCGCATGCATCCGCGGCGGAACGGTTCCCTGACGTAGTGTGGGAGTACCGCAACTACCTTATGGAGGAGGCCGCCGGGGACTTCGTCCAGGGACTCAACTGTCTCACCGCGTTTGCACGGCAGCACAAGTTCACCAACGCAGTACGCCACTCCTTTGGAGAGCTTGACGGAGAGGAGGCGGTTGCGGCAACCCACCTCTTTGTTGCCTTCTGCACCATGGTTGGCATCCATACGCTACCGCCGGTCAGGACGCTCGAGCACACGCTATCGGTCTGGAATGAACGCACCAGCGTGGCGGAACAGAGCCGCGTGCTGCACTCCATGCAAGACCAGCTATCCCGCCTCACGGACAAGAACTCCGAGCTCCTCTCGCAGCTTCAGGAGTACGAGTCGCGGCAGGCGGAGCTCGCGGCACTGGAGAGCCGCATTGAGCAGTACTCACTTGAGCTCCAGCAGACGCAGGGGCGGGTGCGGGCCAAGGATGAAAAAGTGGACCACCTGCGCCACGAGCGCGCAGAGCTCCGGGAGGAGCGAAGACGGCTCCTGCGGCAGATGACGCGGTACCAGGAGCTGGAACGCTACATCCAGAATCTGGGCCGAGTGAGCGTCTACACTCGCACGCGGCTTGATTACGAGCACACGCTGATGCGCCTCACACCGGAGCAGGAGGAGGCGGTCTCCACCATAGACGAGCTGACGGACACCCTCATCCGTGGCAGCGCCGGCACCGGCAAGTCACTCATTCTTATTGAAGGCCTCAGACGAATGCTCCAGGTAGGCCAGTTCGACTTTGCCCAAGAAGAGCGCGAGCGGGCGGTGCTGCTGACCTTCACGCGTACGCTCGCCAAGTATGAGGACTACGTGGCACAGGTGCTCTCAATGGATTCGGTGCGCAGCCTGGTACGCACCGTAGACACCTTCATCCTTGAACGGCTGCAGCGGATCAATCCTGCCTACCACTTTGACTTCAACGCGGTCCGGGACGCGGTAACCGAGCTCAACACCACCGAGTTCTTCAGCGACGCGGAGCTCACCACGGAGATTGAGGACTTCCTCTTTGGGAACTTCGTGACGCGGGAAGAGTACCTTGATCAGATGACCGGCCGGACGGGCATGCGCCGGCGGCTGGCCAAGAGCCAGCGGGAGGTGGTATGGGAGGTCCGCGGGGAGATTGTCACGCGAATGCGCGAACGCGGTGCGTTCAGCCGGAACTTTGCACGGCTGGTCATTCTGGAGCACCTGGATCAGGCCGATGCAGGCACGGCGGGGCGGTTAGCGGACGTCCGGACCATCTTCCTAGATGAGACCCAGGACCTCACCGCCGGCGATCTCAAAACCCTCAAGGCGCTGGTCTCCGGTGGCCTGGTTATGGCCGGAGACACCGCGCAGACCATCTACGGCGCCGCCTCTCCGTTCTCCCGCGCGGGCATCAAGATTGCAGGCCGCACCCGCGTGTTACGCACCAATTTCCGCAACACGCGTCAAGTGCAGGAAGCAGCCGACCGGTTCGCCGCACCGCGGGGTGTCCCCGATCCTCCACCGTTGTTCGCGTTCCGCGAGGGTCCCCCGCCTGAGCTCTATACGGCAACCGATCCCACCGTGCTTACCTCGACCCTGATCCGCAAGCTCACCCTCTTCATTGGGCCCTTGGAGTACGAGCCGGACACCGTCTGCATCCTGGCCCCGCATAACGCTGAGTTAGACCATCTCTCGACCGCGCTGGTGGACGCCGGGATTCCGGGGGCGGTGATCACCGGCAAAGAGTTCAGCTTCGCCTCACGCGGCCAGGTGCGGATATCAACGCTTCACTCCAGCAAGGGCCTGGACTTCCCGGTGGTCCTGATCTACCTCCCCTACCTCCGCCGCCGCGAACAGTACGATGAGGAGACCACCGAACGGCTGCTGCGGAACCTGATCTACGTGGGGCTCACCCGAGCCATGGAGAATCTCAATGTCTTCGTCTGTCCGGGTGAGGATCCAATCCTCAACGACGTCTGCGCAGCGCTTACGTGACTACCAGAGGATGCGCTCACCCCTCAGGGATTCCGAACTGACGCCCCGCGTCCTTCTCGAAGGCGATACGCAAACTGTGCTGTCCATACTGGGAGATGAGGTGAAGGCTGTATAACGGACCACCGCTATCGTCTGCGTTGGGATGTTCCCCACGTGGTCCATCGAGCAGATGACGTGTGCCTGCTATTCCTTCTCGGGCTGGTCGCCGGGCTTCAGGTAGTCGCGAATGGTCTCAGGGTTCTGTCGCAGGTCGAGGACCCGGTAGACGATGACCACGTTGTCCTGGATGAGATAGTAGACAGCAAAGGGAAATCGTCTGGATAGGAGACGGTGGTATCCGAATGATTTCGGGTGTATCCCAGCGTAGAGCAGCAAGGAATCGATGTCCGAGAAGAGCGAGTCCATGAAGTAAACGCCGACTCCGTGCCCGTGACGTGAGTAGAAATCTCTGCCACGCTCGAGATCCTCAACGGCGGACTCAAGAATCTTGAGGGTCATCAGCCCGGGCTTCGCAGCCGACGCTTCGCCTCTTCCCAGTCCACAACCTGCTCGGTACCGGCATCGACTCGCGATCGGGTCTGCTCCAGAACCTCTGCGTGCCAGTCAGGTGACTTGGGGGCGGGATCCTCTTTCGAGATCTCTTGCCAGAGCGCTTCCATGGCGCGGAGCTTTTCTTCACGGGACATGTTCTCGATGTCAGCGTGCGTAATCATTCGAGGAGTAGTATAGCGATATCAACGGTCGGTCTCAATCCGCGGGCGTTGGCGCGTCGTTCCCCGACGGCGAACGGGTCCATTCTTCACGAGTGTGACCCACGTGGCGCGTCCAGCTGAGGCAGTTGAGGATTCACAGTACGAGGTT
>CAYTGY010000035.1:0-18178 GCA_964437265.1 uncultured Spirochaetaceae bacterium
TCATGGACCAGCGTAGCAAGGTGGAGCATCTCAACGCCGGCCGCAAGCTTGAGGATCCGCTGCGGAATTCCGGAAACTCCGCGCCCGCCAACCGCCGAGCCGACGATGACCAACCCGGGCCGGAGCATCTTTCCCCCACGCGAGGTCAGGTTGCGGAGTCCCGCCCCTACGGTACCGCGTGTGGATGCGACCGCGTCAGCAATGATAGAGCGGACCGTCTCCAGTCCGGAGACGATCCACGCATCATCCCAGAGCGGCTGGGAAGCCGGCGTGGCTACGGCCGTGGCTCGCCGGTGAACAGCTTGGTGCGCTTTGCGAGTCCCGTTCCTTGCCACCACGTCTTTAACCACGGAATCACCCAATGATCAAGGCCAAAGCCACGACCGGCGCCACCGAGCATGACTATTGCTGCGAAGATGTACCATATTAGCTCCGGATTGCCCCAACCTGAGGCAATAAACATCACCCCAAGCCCAATGCTGGCCAACGCGGCCAGGAAGGTGAACAGGCCACCAACCAGCGCCAGACCAATCGCGACCTCCGCGAGCACCACAACCACCTGCAAGAGGAACGCCAACCACGGCGCGGCGCTCAGCACCGACTCCGCAAACCAGGTGTAGATCCCCAGCGCCTCAATCAGTGGCTCACCGTACTCGGCGGCGGCTTCGCCGGCTGCCGGTGTGGCGGCGGCTGTTGCGTCCGCGGCCTGAGTGGCGCCGCTTGCCGCGTCACCGAACGAGACGCCCGGCAGATAGATGTTCGCCGTATTGGGGTTGAACAGCGAATACCCGTCGCCGCCGGCGTTGAGCCAGCCGTCCACAATCTTAACCACCCCTTCGTAAATCCACTTGCCGCCCAGCCACAGCCGTAACGGCAGTGCGAAGATGACCGGGATCTTGGCGGCCAGGTGCCCGCCAATAAACGACCGCCGGTCCTCAATACGGAAGAACTCATCACGGATGTACTCCCAGACGGCGTTCAGTCCGGCCAGGCCCCACAGGTAATGCACGTTGATGAGATGCTTCGAGGCCATGGCGAAGAAACCGGAGAGCGATACGCCCATGACGTGGGCAACACCGTACCGGCTGCCGATGGATACCATGTGTCCGTGGTAGGAAGAGACATACTCCTCCTTTTCCGTGTTCTCTATCTCAGCGGCGATGTTTTTGGCCGCGGTCTCCGCGGTCTGCAGAGCCGTTTCAACAATCTGCGGTACCACCTTCTCGCCTTCGACGTACCAGATCATATCGCCGACCAGGTAAACGTTCTTGTAGTCCACCGATCGCATGTGCTTGTTGACCAGCACACGACCGCGCTGGCCGACCACATAGCGCTCTTCCTCGTCAAAGTGACAACCGGCCATGCCGTGGATCCCCTCCTCCGAAGCGACCGAGCACTCATCCTTGGAGCGCTGACCCTTGGTCAGGGGGATCTTCGCGGTGAACTCAGATCCCTGGATTCCCGCGGTCCAGATGAAGGTGCCGCAGCGCAACTCCCCGTCGTCTTTGAACAGCACGCGTCCAGGTTCCGCGCCGACGATTGTGGTCTCAAGCAACACCTCAATGCCGATCTTCTTCATGTACTTGGCCGCTTTGCGCTTTGGCTTTTCCGGGAAGATGGGCAGGATGCTGTCCATCATCTCGATGATCTTGATGGAGACCTCAGCCGGATTGATGTGGTACTTGGGACAAAGCTGATCCCGGCGCTCGGCCAACTCGCCGGCAAGCTCTACGCCCGTGAACCCGGCGCCGGCGATGGCGAAGGTCAGCAGCTCGCGCCGCCGTTTCTCATCCGGCTCCTTGGCTGCATCCCGGAAGCGCTCTTCCACGTGGGTTCGGACCCGGATGGCGTCTTCGAGTGACCAGAGCGTAAACGAGTGCTCTTGGACCCCTGGTATGCCGTAAAACTCAGGACGACCCCCGGTGCCAATGATGAGATAGTCGTACGGATACTCGCCGCCGTTGGACTTGGCAACGTTGTTGTCAAAGTCAATGGTGTCGATCTCATCAACCACCACGTTGACGCGTGCTCCACAGAATATCTTGTCAAAGCTGACCTCAACTGCATCGGGCTCGGTGCGTGAGCCCGCGATCTCGTGGAGCTCGGTCATGAGCGTGTGATACGGGTTGCGATCGACCAATGTGATCTCAACATCTTTTCGGCGCCGGTAACGCTTGTTCAGCAGCTTAGCCGCCTCTACGCCGCCGTAGCCGCCACCAACTACGAGAACTCGGGTAGTATCAGACATAATTGCTCCTATCCACAACTTGGAAGATTCGAGCGTGATGAGTATGCTCTATTCGATAAAAGTCTATAGATTATGTCATACAAAGTAAACTCCTACATATGTATCTCGCGAAGCCGTGACCGGCGCGCGATGATCCTGGCCGCGGTTTTGCTCCTTGCCGGTTGCGAGTCGCCCAGCGTCACCCCGGAACGCCACTCCAAGCTCTTGCTAGGAACGGCAATAACGGTAAGCGTCTACGACGAAGTATCTGACCAGATTATCGATCAGGTCTTCGCGCGCGTTGCGGAGATCCAAGATAAGATGAGCGTCAGCGAGAGCGATTACGCGAGCACCGAGTTGCTCGCCGTCAACCGTGCCGCGGGCGACACACCGGTGCGAGTCTCCCCGGATACCTTTGAGGTTGTGCAGCGGGCACTCGAGTTCTCGCGGCGGACGAGTGGTGTGTTTGACGTCAGCGTTGAGCCGCTGGTGAACCTCTGGGCTATTGGAACCGAGTACGCCGCCGTCCCTGGGGATGAGGAGATAGCCCGGGCATTGGCCTTGGTCGATTATCGTGAGCTGGAGTTGGACCCCTTTGAGCGAACGGTCTATCTGCCGAGAGCCGGCATGGGCGTTGACGTAGGCGGTATCGCCAAGGGCTTCGCCGCGGATGAGGCGGCGCGAATCCTGCGCGATGCGGGCATTGCCCATGCATTGCTCGACTTCGGCGGGAACATCCTCACCGTGGGGCACAAGCCCGACGGCTCCCTCTGGCGGATCGGGATTCAGGTTCCGTTCAGCTCGCGCGGTGAGTACCTTGGGATTGTCACCGTACATGATGCCGCGGTGGTGACCTCAGGTGTGTACGAGCGATACTTCGAGGAAGACGGTGTCAGATATCACCATATCCTGGACACCCAAACCGGCCGCCCGGCACGGAACGGACTACTGAGCGTAACTATTGTCGCCTCCGAGTCCATTGTGGCTGACGCGCTCTCCACGGCAGTCTTCGCGCTGGGCCTCGAGCGAGGGCGACGCTTTGTGGAGAACCTCTACGGGGTGGAAGCGCTGTTCGTGACCGAACAGAACGAGCTCTACCTTACCAGCGGCATGGACCAGTACTTCACCGCGTCGAACGAGAGCTACACGGTGGTTACGCGGGAGACCCCGCGGCAGCAGTGACAACGTTCGCCACTCTTCCAGGACGCGTTATCGCGCTCGGCACGCGCGGTCTGGAACCGGCGCCGGCGTGCGGATTTCCGCTATGCGTTCCAGGAGCGCCGCGGCACGCTCGCTGGTCCCCGTGGCGCCACTGACGGCATCGATTACCGGCGGCGAGCTCGCTCGCCGCGACCAGCCACGCAGCTGTTGGATCAGCCGGTCGTACACCTCCGCAGGCGTGAGCCCCGTATGCACGCCGGCATACGCCGCTGCGTACGCTGTATCGTCGCGTTTCCAGGTGACGCCGTTAGGTCCGTGCCGATACTCGCCTAGCTCGGCCCCGGCAACGTCGCCGTCGCGATACTCCAGCGCAAGCCGGGCCGTCCATCCGCGCTCGTCAGGCTGGTCCTCCACAACATAGCGCTCGTTCAGGGCAACGACGATCAGCGCATCCGGCGGCGCCGCACCGGCGGTGGCCGTGTCCAGAAACGCGTGTGCAAGCTGGAGGAACCTGCCACGGGTGAGCGCGGCACCGTTGACTGAATCCGACGCGTCGAATGACCGGCTGACGGCCGCAAGAACCGCCGCCACGGGAACCGGCCCTTCGGCCGGAACGGACTCCAGAAGCGCCCGCTCGAGCGCCTGCGCCACAACCAACGGCTCAGTCCCGGTGGCCGCACGCATCCGCTCTATCGACTGCTCATCCACGCTACGGAGACCGCCATCAGGCCCCACCGCGTCAAAGCACGCGCTCACCATGCGGCCGCGTCGGACACGGACCTGGAGAAACGGGCGCCACCGGAGGGCGTCCGCTGCATCAAAGGCAACGGTATACTCGCCGTCGGCAAGCGGGCCGCGCTCTCCGCCACAAGCGCTCAGTATCAGCATTAGGCCGGCAAGACACGCGGCGCGCCGGGTGCTAGTAGCTCTGAGCGTCAATATCATGCTCCTCCTGATCTGCGCCGGAGACCCGGACAAACACCCGGTTGGGCAGACACGCGGTCCACTCGCCGGCGGAGTGGAGCACGCCGGCCGCAATGCAGATCTTGTCCCGGCAGGGACTGGCAGTGACGGCCACGGCGCCGTCGGCAATTCTGACCACGGTGTGGCCCAGCGGTCCGGTAACGTGAACTTCGCGCTCGTCGTCAATTGGGTAGATGAAGTCGCCGTCGTCGCTCTGAATCACCACCTGCTGCGCCTCGCCTGACCCGGCGGCGGCGAAAAAGCCGCTACCCACAACCACGGCGATCGAGAGTACGGCGGCAACCACATCGAACAGCTTGAATCGCATGGCGGCTCCGTCACTCAAGAGCCCGGGCCGGCCGCGGAGATTCGCCCAACCACTGACTCGGCGGCGGACTGAATGTCCCAGCCGCTTGGTTGTTGGAATACGCGCAGCTCAAACTCCGGCAAGACGGCCAGCAGATGGTCCATCATGTCCGCCTGAATCCCCTCATAGTTCGCCCACGCCTGATCCGCGCTGAAGACGTAGATCTCAATTGGAATCCCGGTGGGGCCGGGGGCCAGATGACGGACCAGGAAGGTCATCTCCTGGTGGATCTTGGGATGATTATGAAGGTACGCGGCGATGTACGCACGAAACGTGCCCAGGTTCGTCATGCGACGGCCGCTGACCAGGTCCCGCTCATCCAGACCGCGTTCCGCATTGTGCTCCGCGATCTCCCTATCCCGCGAGATCACGTACTCGCGGATGAGCTCGTACTGTTTGAACCGCTCAATCAACTCCGGCGTGCAGAACTTCACGGACCGCATATCGATACTGATGGCCCGCTTGATCCGGCGTCCGCCTGACTCAGACATGCCGCGCCAGTTCCGGAAGCTATCTGAAACAAGCGAGTAGATAGGGATGGTGGTGATTGTCTTGTCCCAATTCTGGACCTTGACGGACTGTAGCGTGATGTCAATCACATCGCCGTCCGCACCGTACTTGGGCATTTCGATCCAGTCGCCAATCTGCACCATGTTGTTTCCGGAGAGCTGGAGCCCCGCGACAAGACCCAGGATTGAATCCTTGAACACGAGCAGCAACACCGCGCTCATCGCCCCAATTCCGCCAAGGATCCCTACCGGTGAGGTGCCCAGGATGGTTGTGACAATCAGGATCACACCAATGATGTAGACCAGAATCTTGACCAGCTGGATATACCCTTTGATTGGCCTGCGTTTGCTGATCTGAGAGAAGGTCTGGTAGATGTCATGTGCGCCGTCCAGGATGGCGTCCAAAACCAGGATTGCTACGCCTACCATGTAGGCAATTGCGGCGCGCTGGATAACATCGGTGACCCAATCGGTCTCCGGAAACAGGAGCGGGTTGGCAAAGTAGACCACCAGCGCCGGCGCAATGCGGCTCAACCGGGTAAACACGCCACGGTTCACCATCATGTCGTCCCACGTGGACTTGGTCCGCTGGACAATCCGGCGTATGGTCACCATGATCACGCGCTTGGCCAGGAGATTGGCAAGCAAGGCGGCAAGGACAATCCCTATGACGATCACAGTGGTAGCAAGCACTGCTGCCGGCGGGTGGGTCATCCCAAACCCGGACAGCCACTCTTGAAGGGTTTCCAGTACGGTCATTCCAGGGTCCATGCCTGCGGTCTCTCCTGCACCAGGACGACGCCAACGGCCGGGTTACTTCCGCCGCTTGTCACGAATGTAGATCTGTTTGGCGGCGGAGTTGTCAAACGAGCGCTCCTCCACGACAAACAGTCCGGACGCACGAATGAGCTCGCCGAGCTTCTTGAACCCGTAGTTGCGAGGATCGAACTCCGGAGACTTGTTCGCAATGTTCTGCCCCACCGTCCCCAAATTGGCCCAGCCGGTATCATCCGCGGAATCCTCCGTTGCGTTTCTCAGCAGGTTGACCAGGCGGCTGTCCCCGCGCAACTCCTTGTCCGTGGGACGCGGTTTGGGTGCCTCATCCGGTTGTTCCTGGCGGAGAATATCCGTGTAGATGAACCGGTCACAGGCGCTAACGAACGCCTTGGGCGTCTTGCGCTCGCCAAAGCCGTAGACAATGAGTCCGGCTTCCCTTACGCGCGCTGAGAGTCGAGTGAAATCGCTATCACTGGACACAATGCAGAACCCATCCATAGTGCCGGTGTACAGCAGATCCATCGCGTCTATGATCATGGCACTGTCGGTGGCATTCTTGCCGCGAGTATAGGCGAATTGCTGGATGGGTTGGATGGCGTACTCTAGGAGCACGTCCTTCCATCCTTTCAGGTTGGGGCTGGTCCAGTCTCCGTAGATGCGCTTGACGGTAGCAACCCCGTGGTTGGCAACCTCTTCAAGAAGGCTTTCAATGACCGAAGGCTGGCTGTTGTCAGCATCGATGAGAACAGCCAGCCGTTGAGGTCGGTTGGTATCAGACATGTTGTCCCCATGCTACGCCAACATGGCGCCTTGTGCAACGGAGCGGTGAGTTGTGGTAGGGTACTTCTCACCATGAATTGGATAGGTTTGGCGCTCTCATTCGGGTTTGTCTTTGCCGTGCTCGGGGTTGCTGAGGCGTTGCTCAAACATCGTCTGGTCACTGCCCCGGTAAGCCGCAAGATTGTTCACATCAGTGTGGCGCACTGGTGGTTTCTGGCCATGACGTTTTTCACCCGCTGGGAGTTTGCAAGTGTTGGCCCGGTTGTGTTCATCATTCTGAACTACGCCTCCTACCGGAAGAAGATCTTCACCGCCATGGAAGCCGCCGGCGGCGGTAATCTTGGGACGGTCTACTTCCCCGTGGCGCTGCTGATCGCCGTCCTCGCCTCATGGGCGGGCCCGGTACCCATATGGGTCGCAGGAATGGGAATCTTGGTGATGGGTTGGGGCGACGGACTCGCGGCTCTACTCGGTGAGAACAACGCGCGTGGTCACGTTACCATCTTTGGCTCGCAGAAAAGCGTGCTGGGAACGCTCACCATGCTCCTCGCAAGTGCGGCCGTGGTGACCTTCTTCGTGTTCGTGCTTGGCCCGGGTCCGAGTGTACGAGCGGTAGCGGCAATCATTGCCACGTCGTTCCTGGCAACGCTCGTGGAGCTCCTGACGCCGTGGGGCGTGGACAACTTGACGGTACCGCTGCTTACCGCCGGGTTCTACTACGTGGTCTTTGCATGAGCCTGACACTGATACTAGTCGGCGTTGTCCTGAACGGCACGGTAGCCATAGGCGCGTGGTGGAAACGTGCGGTGACCATGGACGGAGCGGTAGTGGGTTGGATTGTAGGCGCACTGATCTTCGCCGGCGCCGGCGCATCCGCATGGTTGTTGCTGATGCTCTTCTTTCTCTCATCCACCGTTCTGGGCCGACTGGGTGCCGCGCGAAAACGAGACCTGGTCCGCATGCATGAGAAGGGATCACGGCGGGACGGGTGGCAGGTCGCGGCCAACGGCGGCGTGGCAGCGGTGATGTCGGTCACCGTGGCAATCGCCGGCGCACCCTGGGCGGTGGTTGGCGTGGCCACCGCGCTCGCCGCGTCAAACGCGGACACCTGGGCAAGCGAGCTGGGGGTCTTGAGCAGACGCCCGCCGCGCTCTGTTCTCACCTTCCGGCATGTGCACCCAGGGGTTTCCGGCGGGGTCAGCGGGGTTGGAACCGTGGCATCACTCGGAGGCAGCGCGCTGATCGCGCTCGCGTCGGTTGGCCTCTACTCGGCGAACTTCGGCCTTGGGCCTGAGGCCGTGGCGAGCGGGGCAATCGTGCTGGTGTTCGGGTTCATGGGTTCGCTGGTTGATAGCGTACTCGGCGCCACGGTGCAGGCACAGTATGTCACGGTCAACGGCGGCTACACCGAGCGCCCGTCTATGGGCTCACAGCTCAACCGCCGCGTGCGCGGCTTCAGCGCCGTCAACAACGACGTGGTGAACGCCTTGAGCGGTGCATTGGCGACCGCCGGCGCCTCGGTAGCTGCGGCAGCCGTGCTCTGATGGTTCTATGGGGTCTTCAGCCGCACGAATCTGACCTGATTCCGCCCACGTTCCTTCGCTATGTAGAGCGCCCGGTCCGCCGCTCGCACCACCAGCGAGAGCTGCTGCCGTCCGGTTGACCGCTCAGACAGGCCAATAGATACCGTCACGTTGATCCGCGTCTTCTCCCAGTCAACGTAAAGCGACTCCACGGATGTGCGAACGCGTTGCGCCAGCGGCACCAACTCCGCCGCACGCCGGCCGGGAAAGAAGGCAATCAGTTCCTCTCCTCCGTAGCGGCAGAGCACGCCGTGGGGGACTACGTTTCGTTGTACCTCTTGAGCAACCGCAAAGAGCACCTTGTCTCCGGCCTGATGGCCAAAGGTGTCGTTGACGCGTTTGAAGTGGTCTATGTCCAGCATCATCACGCCAAACGGCGCCCGGGTGTTCACACCGGTTTGTTCGTCCAGCACGCGGTCACCGTACTGCCGGTTGTAAATCTGCAGTAATGGATCGTAGAGCGACCGGTGCTCCATCCTGGCAAGAACGTGCATGATCACGCCTACCACCAGCAGCAACGGCACGGCTACCGCGGCAAGCAGCGCAAAATCGGATCGGACCACAATCCGGCCGATCACCCGCGGCACGACCTGTGGCGCCACGTAGCCGCCGGCCACCACCAGCGCCAGCCCGGTGAAGAGGCCACGCAGATGGAAGCTCGGTGGTTTGAGCACCGCATTGCCGATGACCACCAACAGCAAGAAGAGTGCGGCTATCCCGTTCTGGTAGCTCACCAGTTGCGGCGCCACCAACCAGTTTGTGAAGTCGAACTGAGCCGGCAAGAGCCGAACCGCCAGCAGCGCCAGCGCCTCCACGATCACGGTGGTCCATGTAATCCACCGGGCAGCACGAAAACCCACCATCTCCGGGACAAAGGTCACGGCGATCAGATTGAGCAGAGCAAGTAGGAAGAGCAGCGGGGCGAGCCCGGCAGGTGGAAGCGGGAGGGTCAGGTGCGGGGAAATCCCCACCATAAGCGCGTACGCAAGTGCCAGGAGGCCGGTCAGATATCCGGCCAAGTACACCTTGAGATTGTGCACACGCGGATATGAGACGTGACCGGCAAAGAGCGCGGCAATCCCCAACACCCCTGCGGTGGCCGGAAGGACTATTGTCCGGATACGGGACAGAGCCTCCGGCATCACCAGAGTACCGAGCGCTACCACGCCCGCAAGCAAGAGCAACCCCAGGATGAGGGGGATGATTCCCCAGTTGTACCGTGGCGCAAACATCACGGAACTGAGTATAGCGCACCGGCACGCAGCGTCGCCACCGTGGAATTCGCCGCCGGCGGTGTAACGGCGCCGCCGCGCCTCAGGTGCGATGCTGACCTATCGGGAGAGCTTCTCCCGGAGGCGCTGGAGCCGGCGTTCTTCGAGTCCCTCGGTCGCGGCGGCCGTTGCCAGCGCGTCACCGGCCAACGCGCGAGAAACCACGCGCAACTCCTCGCCGGAGAAGGTGGCGCCGGTGAGGATGTGAGACGCGAATGATGCGCACGCGCGGGGGCAGACCGTCTTTGTGATCTCAAAGATAGTAGTGGCGTAGGCTCGGATCTCCCACTGCGCATGTGCGTCCATCCGCAGCTTGAGGAAGCGGAAGAGATTGTGCAGGTCAATCTGCCAGTACCACTCGGTGTAGAGACTGACCGGGAGATTGATCCGTGCGAGCTCGCGCGCAATCCCGCGATCAATCAACTGCTGGTACTGCTCAAACGCTCGACGTTGCCCGTCACCCAGCACCGCACGCACCGTCTCTTGCTCCTCCGGTGGGACCGGCTCTGCCGTACGCCCTTGCTTGTTATCCGTGCTCTGCGCGGCGATCTGGTCGCCGGCGGGAAGGTAGAACTCGTTGTTGAGGACGCTGTAGCGGCCTGAGATCTCGTTGAGCCGTGCGGTGCGGTGGCGCACCCACTGTCGCGCAACAAAGATGGGCATCTTGGCGTGAAAGGTGAGGACCACCTGCTCAAACGGTGAGGTGTGTTCGTTTCTGAGCAGGTAGTCGATGAGCGCTGCGTCCTTGCGGAAGCTCTTCGTGCCCTCTCCGTATGAGACCCGCGCTGCCTGGACTATGCGATCATCGCTTCCCATGTAGTCGACCAACCGCACAAAGCCCTTGTCCAGGACCGGGAACTCCTTGTCAAGGATGGCCTCAGCCTCCGGTACAACCGAATGCGCCATCTAGAGTCCCAGACCCTCTGCGGCACGCGCCTTGGTGACGGCCAACACCTCACCGGTCTCCGTGCGGACCAGCCTGAGAAATATCTCATACTCGGCATCATCCGCCCCGGAATTCCGGTGATAGCCCTGGCCTATCACCAAGAACTCGGCACCCAGCAACTCGCCAACGCGCACCTGCGTCTCACGGTTCACCAACCCGGAAAGCTGTAGCTCAATCTCCTTGAGCAGTTGCTTCAGGTCCGCCCGCTCAACCAGCTCAAACCGGTTGGATTGCGCCGCGGCAAGCAGGAGCTGCGCCGTGAAGTACTCCGCGTTGCGCACCAGCGCGTCGTTCGCCTCATTGTTGGGTACAATGGGCAATACGCCCACCTTGGCGTCCTCCGGGATGCGCATGCTGGAGAAGTCCAGCAGCTGACCAATCGCCTCTGAAAAGAGACGCCGCAGCGTCACCTCTCGCTCCTCGAAGTCCACCTCGATTGCCTGGAAGTACTCATCCGGCGGCTCCACGCTGATGTCAAGAAGCTCCGCGAGCTCCTCGCGCGCGAACCGGATGATGATGGTCTCAAGCCGGTCCGTTTGGTAGTTGGCCCCCGTGTGGTGGCTGACGCTGCCCGGACGCCCACCTTCGCTCTCTCCGGACTCACCGTAGGTCAAGAAGATGTAGCGTCCCCCGGTGTACTGGCTGATCTGTCGCAGAATGTACTCCGCCTGCAGCGCCAGGCCGCCGGTGCCCACACTGTGGATCTTCACACCTCGCTCGGCCGCTTCCCGGGCGGTGTCCGGGTACCGGAGATCCGGCTCATCGTGCAGCTGTGGCGGCGCGTCGGTGATGATAAACGCCAGGCGGACGCCGTCCTGCGTCCACTCCAGCTTGTGCACCGTCTCATAGAGCGCTGCCTGCAGCTCCTCCGGGACATCACCGCCGCCGTCGGCAGTGACCTCCTCCAGCGCCGCCTGGAACGCCGGCAGGTTGTCCGTCAGCGGAACGGTTTTGGTCACGTACTCGTCACCACGGTCCTTGTAGAGGACCATACCAAAACGCACTACCACACGCTCATCAACGCCGGCAAGGTTGAGGTAGATGAGTTCAATAGTCCGGCGCAGCCGCTGGATCTCCTCTCCCATGCTGCCGGTGGTGTCCAGGACGAATACGATATCAAGTTCAACGGGGTTCGGGATCACACGCCCGCGGTCAACCTGCAACTCCACCGCGCGCGGGCCGTCACGATCCACCACCAGAGATCCGATTCCGTGGTCATCGCGCACGCGGGCCGTGAACGAGTCCCCGCCCAGGCCAAGCGCGGCCGGGAAGATCCGCACCGTACCGTCCGCATGCGTGATGAGCGTGTGCCGGTCGTTGTCTTGGCCAAGGAGCTCCACCGGGGCGTTGGCCACGCTCTGACCGGCGGGATCAACTACCCGCAACACAATTCGCTCTTGCACGTCGATGGGGAAGTGGCTGACCATCCCGTAGTCGTCCAGGAACTCGATGAAGTAGTTGAACTGGCGGTTGTCGTCCGCAAAGCCGGCACGCAATCCGGATCCGCCGGCGGTACTCGGGAGCGCGGCGGCGGGGGCGTCCTCCTCAGGCTCTTCCATGAACGCAAACGGCTCGTCGGCATCACCGGCCTCCGCTCCGCGCGCACCGGAGCCGCCGGAGGATGGCGCCACCGGTGCAGCTTCCTCCGTGTCCCGACGTTCGGCGGGAGACTCAGACCGCTCTTCGCCGTCTGGAGCCGGTTCGGCGGCGGTTGTGCCGCCTCCAACCGTTGAGGTTCCGGACTCGTCGACCGAGTGTTCCTCAACCGACGGCCCGCCTGCACAACTGAGAACCATGAGCGCGCACAGCGCCGCAATGAGTAGCTGCTTCATGCCCCACATTATCTGCCGCAACATTGCCGCTGTCCAGGCGGGGTGGTATCATGAACAGCGGTTCGCTCATGAATAGTCACCCACACATGTTCACGCGCCAAGTCGCCGTCGCGGCGGTTCTGGCGGTTTGGCTGCTCTTCACAACCTGCCCCGGTCGCCTTTCGGCGCAGGAACCGGTCCGGATCACCTCAGCTCAGGTGGACAACGCGTATGAGCTCCGCGCGGCAAACGATCACGTGGTGCCCGTCTACCTCAATCTGGATCTGGCGTCGGTGACCAACCTTACCCCCTCAGTTGAGCTGCCGGTTGGAGTACTCCTGGAAGCCGGCGCAACGAACGTCCCCGTACTCACCCTCACGCCCACCACCACTCGCGGTCGGCTTGCGTACCGGGTCTCCTATGGTTACGCCTACGGAGATCCGTTGACTGTTGACCACCAGGACGACTTTGGCTATCTCCTTCCGTTTGAGCACGGAACCAAGCACCGGCTCTCCCAGGGGTTCAACGGAGCGTTCACGCACTACGGCGAGAACCGGTACGCGGTTGACTTTGACATGCCCATTGGAACGCCGGTCTACGCGGCGCGCGGCGGGCTCGTGGCTGAAGTGAAAGAGGACTCAAACCTCGGCGGGCCGTCATCCGGCTACGATCAGCACGCCAATCGGATACTCGTCGCCCATCAAGACGGGAGCTTCGGCAACTACGTGCATCTGCGACAGCATGGTGCGGTGGTCTCACCGGGTCACCGCGTTGCGGCCGGCGAGCTGATTGGCTATAGCGGAAACACCGGCCGCTCCTCAGGCCCGCACCTGCACTTTGATGTGCGCGTCCCCACCATAGAGGGCACCAACATGTCCATCCCGTTCCGGTTCGCCGGAGAAGACGGCGCGCTCATGGACCCGGCTGAAGGGCGCTTCTACTACGCCTACCACCCCGGCGGGCCGGGTTTTGAAGCCGCGCTGGGAACGGACCTGAGCATGGACCAGTTCGCAGAGTATCGGGAGCGTATCCCGGTAGACGGAGAGCTCACCACCCGCGTGGAGCAGGTTGATCTCACCTTTGTGTTGTTCATCAGAAACGGGTTGGCGGAGAGCAGGGAGGTCTGGATCGATCTAGACCTCCGCGGCCTCTCCTCAGATGCGGGAGACCCCATTAGCATTACGGCTCCCTCAGGGACGGAGGTGGTTGCCACCATCCTCCGCCCCGCGCCGGGAGCCACGACAATCCAGTACGGCTATACGGTCCGGTACTAGAATATGTTCTTGATCTCGCTGATCGTCCCGGCAATATCTACCTCTATCTTGCGGATCAGGTAGTCGCCATCCAGACTCGCGTTCGGGAGCAGCCAGATGCTGATGGGATAGCCGTCCGCGTCGGTGTTTGCGTGGGTCAGGTCGGCAGTGATCAGCTGTGCATTGTCATACGTGGTGCTCCCGATGGTGACGCTCACCGTCTCCGCGGCGGTGTCGTTGACCAGCGCGAACGGCGCGTTCGATTCAGCCCACACGGTGCTATTCCAGTACGTCAGGCCGGCCATATCCGGCCGCTCCGCGGTGTCCGCATGGAAGTGCGCCTGAAGCTCTGATGCGCTGCGCTCAGCGGCGTTTGCGTCCGTGATGAACGCTTCCACCCGCTGTGGCGCGGTCAGCGGTTTCGGCGTTCCACCAAGCCCCAACAGCTCCATGAGATCACAACTCGCCAGCGCGCCCACGAGCGCGAGGGCTACAAGCACTTTGGCAGTGTTTTTCATTGTCAGCTCCTATTGATTCCTCTATATGTCAAATGGTTCCAGGTGCGGCACCACGAGCGCCTCGTAGCGTGCCAGCACGGTCTCATATGATTCGATGAAGGCTCGGTAGACCGGGTCATCCGTGCGATTCCAGTACGTTGCCTGCATGATGATGCTCAGCCGTCCCAGCACGTACCGACGGAGGCTGAGCGCGGACCGGGCGTAGAAGCGCAGGTTGACGTAGTACCGCTGCGTCTGCACCTGCAACGGCGCCACCACCTGCTCGTAGTGCGCCACACGGGCTTCCCGGCAGTCCTTCTCTTCTATCTCCGGCAGACGGTCGCGCTCCTCTTGCAACTGTTGGACAGACGCTTCGTAGAGCGGCGCCAGAACCTGGATCTGCGCTATGAACTCCTCCATCCGCCCCGCCAGACCTTCAACGGCGGCCGCGGGCTGGCCCAGGAACGCGTCCAGGCGGTCTTGGTTCCAATCCTCGTAGCTGATGGAGCGCTCGAGTGCGTCAAACGGCTCGCCCGGCGGCTGGTTGGGTTGGACCTCCACGCCGGTGTTTGGCCCAAGCACCACCGTCCGGCCCGCGGATTGCACCGCCACCTCACCTGAATCCACAATGAAGAGCGATGACCCGTCAACGCCGGCGTAGACGGTCACCTCTGTGCCGCGGACACCCGCCACGGCGCTTGCCGTACCAATCGCCGGCTCCCGCGTCCCTGCCAGACGCTGGAAACGAAACGCGATCCGTCCAAGCGACGTGGCGAGCACCGCTTGCCTCGCCTCATCCGCACCAATCTCGCGAAGCGTGAAGACGGTGTCCGGAGAGATACGTACGGTGCCGCCGGAGGCGAGCTCCAGCTCCGCGCTGCCGTCCTCCGTGATCACCGAGTCGCCGGTCCGGATGATCTCCCCAAAATCAGCGGGGAAGAGGGTCCCGTCCTCAAGCTTGACGTCAACGTACCCGTCTACAAAGACCATCTCCGCTTCTTGCTCCGCGTACCCAACCGCAGCCGCCAGCATCAGGAGCAGTGCGCCGGCACGTTGCGTGATTCGTTGTCTCATGCCATGTGTCTTCATCGCAGCGGCCCCCGCATCCCGTAGATCAACGGCAAGCCCTCAGACTCGCCGCCCAATACCAGCTCAAACCGGCCGACGCCTTCTACCTGGACCGCGGCTACCGACGCATCCTCCGGCAGGCGATCTAGGAACGCGCGCAGGTCAAAGGTGCCGGGATCAATGCTCGAGCCGTCAGCCACCGGCTCTATTGAGATCAGCCTGGCCGGTGCGAATGAGAACCCGTTCTCATACAGCGTGTTCCACAACAACGCAACATCCGCCCCGCGGACTACCAACTCGCGGTTGTACAGAAACGGCAACGCGGCGCGCTTCGCAAGCGCTGCGCCGTCCGCGCGTTCCATGAAGGCCAGCACCTGGTCAACCTGTTCCTGATCTTGTGCCGGCGGCACCGTGGCACAACCGGCAATGATGGTCGCAACCATCATTCCTAGAATGATTCTGTTTCGCATGTAGCTCCCCCGGAAAGGGTAGTGCAGCGGGCGGGCAAATTCAACGCCGGGGTGCCATTCCGGCTGAACGTTCGACGCGTCAGATGCGTACGGTGGCAATCCCGGTTTCCGCGGTCTTCGCCTGTTGCTTCACCTTCGCGATGGTGCTCGACAGATCATCCGGGCTCAGATGATGCCCTTTTCCGCGGACAAGCAGCACGGCCGCACTCAGCCCGAGCAGGCCGAATCGCCGGCGTCGCCCATCGCGTCCCCTTCCCACCAGGTACCCACGACTTCGGTCCTCGGGAGGATAGAACGTGAGCGCGTCGTTTGTGAACCGCTCAATCAGAGAGGCAATGACCCCAAGCGCGTCATCTGGTGAAGAGGAACGCAAGTCAAACCCCAAGAAGAAGTCGTCGCCGCCAATGTGGCCCACAAAGACGTGGTGGCGGTGCTGCAGCTCTTTGAGCATGTCTGCAAAGAGCACGATAATCCTGTCTCCACTGCGGAAGCCATAGGCGTCGTTGAATGACTTGAAGTTGTTGAAGTCCAGATACGCAAAAAGCGATCCGTCGTTGTCGTTCGCCAGACGGTCAACTATGTATCGACTGATGACGTTGTTTCCGGAGAGCCGCGAGAGGGGGTTCTGGTCTCGCGCGCGCGCAATCTCTTGCTCGCTGATCACCTCGAGCAGAGCGCGGGAGGTCAGTACACCACAGTAGGCTCCCTGATCGGTGATGATCACGGCGTCCGCGTCCGGATCCGCGGCGTACAGTTCCACAATCTGGTCCACCGGCATGTGAAGGTCAGCAACCGGAGCCCGGGAGATGAACGACCGGAGGCTGCTCTTGGTCGTTTGATTCATGAGCAGCGAGATTCCGTACGGTGAGTAGACGTAGCTCTTCAGGTCCTTTTCGCGTATCAACCCGAGCGGATGGCCGTCATCGCTGATTACCGGAAACACCGCAGCATCCGGGCTCTTGCGGAACATCTCCAGAATGCGAATTAGCGGGGTCGTAGCGGTTACCGTGACCGGTCGTTCAATCTTGGCTTCCAGCGCGTCCGGATGGCGCTGATCACGGCGTCGCTCGTGCTGGACCAGCTGAGCCACATGGTCGTAGCGCTCCAGTATCTGGTCAATCTGCACCGGTGGCGCGACGAAATGCCCCTGAGCAAAGTCGCATCCTATGTTGAGACACGTGGAGAACTCGTCAATGGTCTCCACGCCCTCTGCCACGACGCACGCACCCATGATGTGCGCGATGTTCACAACGTTCGCAACCATCATGCGCTTCTTGGCGTCGGTGTTTATGCCGTCGATGAAGAAGCGATCTATCTTGATCATATCCGGCTCAGAGGAATGCAGAAGCTGCAGCCCAGCGTAGCCGGCTCCAAAGTCGTCAATGACCACGCGGACACCCGCGCGCTTGTAGTGACGCAGAATCGTTGTGAACGAGTCGCCGGACTCAATGGGGTGACGCTCAGATATCTCTATGTGGAGTCGCGCCGGATGAAACTCGCCATCACCAAGCTGCTCCTTCAGTATTGGCCAAGCGTCTGAGAAGCGCTTCATCGGGGGGACCGATAGCAGCGACCGGTTGTCGACGTTGTAGAACAAACGGGTAGCCGCGGGCAGCACGGACTGGACCAAGGCGGCGATGGCGTTTCCCAGGAGCTGAAGCTCGGCCTCAGAGAGGACTCCGTCGCCGTGTGCGGCATCGAATACGTGCTGGATGCTCCGAAAGCCGGCCTTGTCCCAGCCACGCAGTAACGCCTCCACGCCATACGTGGCGCCGGTGTGGATATTGACAACCGGCTGGTAGCTGAAGTGGAGCCGGCGAACGAGCGCCTGCCAGTCGGTTGAGGGATTATGTGACACGAGCGCGAAGATGGTCACGGCAGTAGTGACGCTCCCACATCCCGGTTAGCGTTCGATTAGTCGGCCGGAGACCGTCGCACCTGAAAGACCGTTGCATCGCCGGTCTGGGTGGGAGCGCTGCGCGCGGCACAGCGTTCGGTAAGAACCATCTGGCTCCGCATGGGCGGTTGCCCGCGTGCAGGAGTGCGCCGAGCGTAGCTCCCGTCCGGCTTCAGCAGGTGCGCGTTGGAGGTGTCCCTGAACCCCACGTCCAGGATGGACATAACCCGTTCCACCAGATTTGGGTCGGTGATGGGAAAGAGGAGCTCAACCCGACGGTCAAGGTTCCGCGGCATCCAATCGGCACTGGACCCGTAGACCTCCGGCGCGCCATCGTTGTGGACATAGAACAGGCGGGCGTGCTCCAGGTACCGGTCCACAATGCTGACCACACTGATGGTATCACTCTTCCCGTTGACCCCGGGAACCAGCATGCATATTCCCCGGATGTTCAGCCGGACGGTCACGCCGGCCTGGGAGGCCGCATAGAGCGCCTCGATCACCTCCGGGTCCGCGAGGCTGTTCATCTTGGCCTGGATCATCGCCTGCGATCCGGA
Source organism: uncultured Spirochaetaceae bacterium (assembly GCA_964437265.1). Classification (GTDB taxonomy): domain Bacteria; phylum Spirochaetota; class Spirochaetia; order DSM-27196; family SLST01; genus CAYTGY01. The sequence goes on from CAYTGY010000035.1 coordinate 18,138, forward strand.
GCGCGCTCGCAGCGTTTCACGCTCTATCAACTGCAACACCT
>CAYTGY010000036.1:0-17722 GCA_964437265.1 uncultured Spirochaetaceae bacterium
CGAAACTCGAGGCCATCCTCACGGACCCCGAGATGAACCTGCTGCTCGACCCGGACCGCATCACGGTTCAGGGGGACCGGATCACCGGACCGCTGCCCGGGGCCCAGCCTACCATGCTGGGCTCCTCCAACGGCTTTGTAACCTACGTCCCGTCCTTTGGAGACGACGAGCTGTTGCCGTTGCTTCGCCAACACAACGTGGAGGTGACCGCCCGGCCGGATGATCAGGTGAGCTTCCTGGGCATCCTGCTCAGCCTGCTTCCGTACGTGTTCATGGTGTGGATCTTCTTCGCCCTGTTCAAAAACATCCGGGGCCAGAACCGCGGCATCTTCCAGGTTGGGGAGAACAAGGCAAAGCTCTACGACGAGCGCAAAGAGAAGACCACCTTTGCCGATGTTGCCGGGCTGGAGGGGCCAAAGGAGGAAGTGACGGAGATCGTAGACTTCCTGAAGAATCCCCAACGCTACCAGACCGTGGGCGCCCGGACCCCGAAAGGCTTGCTCCTGGTGGGGCCGCCCGGTACCGGCAAGACGCTCATTGCACGGGCGATCGCGGGTGAGGCCGGCGTAGCGTTCTTCAGCATGAGCGGTTCGGACTTCATGGAGATGTTCGTGGGCGTTGGTGCCTCACGGGTTCGCAGTCTCTTCCAGGATGCGAAGAAGCGTGGTTCGGCCATCATCTTCATCGACGAGCTGGACTCAATCGGACGCCACCGCGGCGCCGGTTTGGGTGGCGGCCATGATGAGCGTGAGCAAACGCTCAATCAGCTCCTCTCTGAGCTCGACGGCTTTGAGCCAAACGAGGGTGTGGTGGTTGTTGCGGCGACGAACCGCCCTGACATTCTGGACCCCGCCTTGTTGCGACCCGGGCGCTTCGATAGGCAGGTGGCGATTCCACTTCCAACAAAAGACGAGCGAGTCGCGATTCTCAAGGTGCATGCCAAGAACAAGCCGCTTGATGAGTCGGTGGACTTCGGGTCGGTGGCCGGGCAGACCACCGGCTTCAGTGGTGCGGACCTGCAGAATCTGCTCAACGAGGCGGCGCTGCATGCCGCTCGGCGAAAGGCGACGGTTATCACCCCGCAGGACATTGAGGACTCGCGCGATCGAATCATTATGGGTCTGGAACGCAAGGGCATGCACATCACCGACGAGGAGCGGCGCGTCATCGCCTACCACGAAGCAGGTCACGCGGTCACCGCGGCGGTGTTGCCGAACACGGACCCGGTTTTTAAAGTCACCATTGTCCCGCGCGGCATGGCGATGGGAGTCACCCACCAGCAGCCGGCAGAAGACCGCTACGTGTATCGGCGTGAATACCTTGAAGACCGCATCTGTGTTATGCTCGGTGGCCGCGCTTCTGAGATCATTGTGCTGGAGACCATGACCAGCGGCGCGGAAAACGACCTCAAAGAGGCGACCAAGCTGGTTCGCAGGATGATCTCTGAGTGGGGCATGGGTGAGACCTTTGCAAACACCGCGCTGGGAGACGGGCAGCGGAACGTGTTTCTTGGAGAGCAGATCAGCCAACAGCGCAGCTATAGTGACGACACCGCGCGTCAGATAGACGAAGAGGTGCGGCGAATGCTCAAGGAGACGTTTGAGCGCACCGTGAAGGTCCTCAACGAGAATAGAAAGGCGCTGGATGCGTTGGCGGATCAGTTGCTCAAGCAAGAGATCGTCTCCGGAGACGAGGTCCTGGCTCTAGTTGGACGAAGCAAGGAGTAGCGCGTGGCAACACAGGTTGATGCTGAGAAGCTAATCATCATCGGGTCCGGGCCCGCTGCGCACACCGCGGCGATCTATGCCGCGCGAGCGGAGTTGGCACCACTTCTCTTTGAGGGGTTCATGGCAGGCGGGGTTGCCGCCGGCGGCCAGCTCACCACCACCACGGAGGTTGAGAACTTCCCCGGTTTTCCGGATGCCGTCACCGGCCCGGAGTTGATGGACAAGATGCGCGCGCAATCAGTGAAGTACGGGACCCGGATCAAGACGGAGACCGTAGAACGCGTTGATCTCTCCGAACGCCCCGTTCGGGTCTATGCACCGAGCGGCGAGTACCAAGCGCGGAGCGTCATTGTTGCCACCGGCGCCACCGCCAAGCGTCTCTCGCTTCCTGGGGAGGAGACCTACTGGCAGAAGGGGATCTCCGCCTGTGCGGTCTGTGACGGGGCGCTCCCCATCTTCAGAAGCAAGCCGCTGGTGGTGATTGGCGGGGGAGACTCCGCGTGCGAGGAGGCCGCGTATCTGAGCAAGTTCGGTTCCTCGGTAACCATGTTGGTCCGGCGAGACGAGCTTCGTGCATCCAAGGCCATGCAGAAGCGCGCGCTTGCCAATCCCAAGATCACCATTCAATGGAACACCGTTGCCGTGGAGGCAGTAGGGGAGCAGCTTCTGACCGGAGTGAAAGTACGGAACAAGGTGACCGGGGAGGAGAGCATACTGGAAGCGAGTGGGCTTTTCTATGCCATTGGCCACACGCCGAACACCGCATTCCTTGACGGTCAGCTGGAGATGGACGAGACCGGGTACCTGATCACCGAGCCGGACTCGACGCGGACGTCGGTTCCGGGCGTGTTCGCCTGCGGCGATGTCAAAGACCGCGTGTACCGGCAAGCGGTAACCGCAGCCGGCTCCGGGTGCATGGCTGCGCTCAACGCAGAGCACTACCTGGTGGACGAGGAAGGCTAGGTGCTCGTCTCATCCGCAAGCGCCTCAGCCACGGTGGGAACCGTCTTCATAGACGTGGCAGCGGCCGTGTTCTGGTCAAACGTGGGGACTCGCCGGTGACGGCACGGTAGCGCCGCTCAAAGCCGGCATAGCTCTGATAGCCGACCGACGCGGCAACCGCCATTACCGGGAGTCGCGTTGACCGCAACAAGTATGCCGCACGCTGCATGCGATGAGCGATTAGGTATTGCTGTAGCGACACGCCGCGGTGGGACCGGAAGCACCGGCTGAGATAGGCGCGGTCCACGCCGATGTGTTCCGCCACCGCCGCAACGGAAATAGGTCGCTGGTAGTTGCTATGGATGAACTCAACCGCCTCAGCGACATACGCCTCAGCGCCAAAACGAGGCGCGGGCTTTGGCTCCTCCGGGTTCAGCTGAGAAAGCACCATCAGCAATAGTCCGTTGGCGCGTACCGAGGCTGCCGGGGTGCGCGCGTGAATGGTCGCAATTAGCTGTGCAACCAGTTCGCCAGTTTCCGTGGTAGTAGCCGTAGGGCCAACCGGCCGGTTGTTGGTCACGCCTGCCAGGCGGGCAAGCGCGCCGGTTTGTTCACACGTGAACCCAACCCAGAGATACGTCCACGGATCTTTGGCGTCCGCCTGGTAGCGCGCTCGGGTGTGTGGCAGGTAGAGGAAGTACTCTCCTGGACCAACCTGGTGCGCATGATGTCGTCCCCACACACGTCCCTGACCGTTTGCGACTATATGGAACAGCGCATGATCGCGCACACCGTCCCACCGGTGCCGCGCGGCACAAGCTTCGCTCCCTGCGTATAGGACCCTGGTTTGCCCCAGCGGGTTGGTCCCGGTGAAGCGATCAAAGGCGTCATGGCCCATCGTCGCTAGTGTCACAAACTGCAATATATCATGATGGAATTGGCCGTCAAGGGCGCATTCCGGCATATCACGCGAAGCGGCTATCCGTTACCATGCGGGATCAGCAGCGATAGGAGGCGACGATGATCAAGATCACCTTTGTGGGAGCAGGAAGCACCGTATTTGCCAAGAATATCCTTGGAGACTGTATGTGCAGCGAGCCGTTGCGTGAGATGCACATCGCGCTCTATGACATTGATGCCGAGCGATTGGACGACTCGCAACGGATGGTCGCGAATCTCAACCAGGCGATCAACAATGGTCGCGCCACGGTCAGCGCGCATCTGGGTGTTGATGCCCGCAGAGAGGCACTCGCGGGCGCAGACTTTGTGGTGAATGCCATACAGGTTGGGGGCTACCGCCCGGCGACCGTGGATGACTTTGAGATCCCCAAGAAGTACGGGCTCCGGCAGACTATTGCGGACACCCTGGGGATAGGCGGCATCTTTCGCGGGTTGCGCACCATACCCGTGATGGTGGCGTTTGCGCGTGAGATGGAGGAGGTGTGTCCAAACGCGATCTTGCTGAACTACACCAACCCCATGGCCATTGTGACCGGGGCGGTGCTTCGGGAGACCGGCATTCAGACTGTAGGTCTCTGCCACAGCGTGCAGGCGTGTGTCCCGCATCTGTTCACGGCGTTGGGTCTGGAGGAGTACCTGGACCGCGTGCAGTGGCGGATTGCCGGTATCAACCACATGGCGTGGCTGCTCGAGGTTACCGCGGATGGGAAGGATCTTTATCCAGAGGTCAAGAAGCGTGCGTTCGCCCGCAATGACGCGGCGCTTGGCGGGGCGGCAGAGAAGCACGGCGACATGATCCGGTATGAGATCATGCGCCACTTTGGGTACTACGTCACGGAGAGCTCCGAGCACAGCGCGGAGTACACGCCGTACTGGATCAAGAGCGCGTATCCGGAGATCATCGCGGACTACACTATCCCGCTGGACGAGTACCCACGACGCTGCGAGTCACAGATAGCCGGCTGGAAGAAGCAGCGGGAAGAGGTGGTCAACAACGCATCACTGAGCCACACCCGGACGCACGAATACGGATCGCAGATCATGGAGGCCGTGGTTACCGGGGTTCCCACGCGCATCCACGGGAATGTTCTCAATCACGGCTTCATCCCCAACCTGCCTGCGGATGCAGTAGTGGAGGTGCCGTGTCTGGTAGATCGGAACGGGGTGCAGGGTGTGCACAACGGTGCGCTTCCCGAACAATGCGCGGCGCTGAACCGGACCAACATCAACGTGCAACTCCTGACCATAGCCGCCGCGGCCCAACGCAGCCGTGATCTCGTGTACCAGGCCGCCTATCTGGATCCTCATACCGCCGCTGAGCTTCCGCTGTGGAAGATACGCGAGCTCTGCGATGAGCTGATCGCCGCCCACGGTGAGATGCTCGATCTGCGATAGTCTGCGAGAGATAGCTCAAGATTCTTCCGGAGGTGTTCGAAAAGAAGAGAGAGGAAGCGGCCGCTGCGAGCGGACGCTGAAAGCGTGCGCTGGAGGCAGTATGAGACGGATCGCAGTGATAATGATGGTGATGGTTGGGGCTCTGGCCGTAGCGCAGCAGCAAGCTGACGACACGGACGCTCAGCTTGCCGAATTGCTGCCGGGCACCTGGGAGCTCTACCGTACGGATACCGTCGGCGATTTCTCGCTCAACGAGTACCGTACCGCTCCGCCTACCAGCAGCTTCGTTGACGCCACCCTGGTACTGAATGACGACGGCACCATGACCGCTGACTCGCAGACGCTTCGGTTTCAGGGCTGGGCAATCCGAACCGGATTCGTCTCATTCCAGACGCCCTCCGGAAACAGCTTCTACAAGGTTCGCAATCTGACCGAAGACGTGCTCTATCTGGTGAGCGTTGTCATAACCGAGCGCAACCGTCAGGTGACGGCCATTGAGGTGAATCCGGCGGCCAATCTTATTCTGGTGAGAGCCGAATAGCCAGGCCTCTACTCTCGCTTCGCGATCACGTATCCGCAGACGGGAAGCTCCACATCCCGCGCACCGTCACCGATGAGCGTACCCGGGACGAGGCTCCGTGCCTGGCCCAGCGCGCCGGCGCCGTCAGTCGCAAGTACCCGGAGCGGCCCGCCGTCCAGGTGTTCAAGCGATACAGAGGCCGGGTCGGCAGCGATGTTGATCATCACCACCACCGCAGTTCCCTGATGAGTACGAGAGAACGCGAGTTGTTCTGAGGCTACCGACAGCTGCCGGTAGTCGCCCAGGCGGAGCGCCGGCTCCTGCGCTCGAAGATTCGCAAGCGTACGGATCTGGGTGCGCAGCGGGTGATCCCCGTTGGGAAGCTCGTCCCACGCGGGGCGGAGATCCCGGTCCGAGTGTTCGGTCCGGGCGCCGCGGAGCGCGTACTCACTGCCGTAGTAGACCGACGGGACTCCCGGCATGGTCATCATGAGCGCATACACGGTGCGCAGGTGCTCCTGGTTGTCGAGCGCGGAGGCGATGCGGTCCACGTCGTGATTGTCGACAAACGAGTACAGCGGGAAACCCTCATACAGGCCGCCATCACCAAACTGCCGATTCAGCGAGTGTGCGATCTCAAAGAGATTGCGGTCGTTATGAGCCGAGTACATTCCCTTGTAGCACTCGTAGTTCGTAACCGAATCAAGACGGTCGTCTGATACATACTCCGTATAGTCACCGTGGATCACCTCTCCCAAGAGCACGAACTCACCGTCACGTGATCGCGTATGAGCGCGTAGGGCTTCAATGAAGCCGCGGTCCAGAAGATACGCCACATCGAGTCGCAGCCCGTCGATGCCAAAGTCAGTGATCCAGGTATTCACCGCGTGGAGGAGATGGGCAACCACATCCCGGTTTGTGAGGTCGAGCGCGACCAACGCCTCCGTGCCTTCCCACCCGAGATAGGTGAATCCGTCTCCAAACCGATTGTCCGTATCGAATCGAATGTCCTTGAACCAGGAGGAATACGATGACCCGGCTCCGTTGGCGCGCAGATCACGAAACGCCCAGAACTCGCGCCCAACGTGGTTGAACACGCCGTCCAGCAACACTGAGATCCCGTGCTCGTGGCATCGCTCCACCAGACTCGTAAGGTCCGCATTGGTGCCCAGGCGTCGGTCTACCGAAAGGTAATCGGCAGTGTCATACCCATGGCTTCCCGACTCGAACACCGGCCCAAGGTACAGCGTGTTGCATCCCAGATCCGCTACCCGCGGAAGCTCGTCCTCTATCCGGCCAAACCGGTTGACCGGTGCGCTGCGAAAATCGTTCTGCTCCTCCGCTCCGCAAAAGCCAAGGGGATAGATGTGATAGACGAAGCTGTCCTTCCAGTGTTGCATGCGAACTCGCGCGTCGGCCTAGTCCGCCACGATGGTGTAATTGAGCAGCAACTCCTGCACCTCTCCCTGTCGCTGGACTACGCTCAACCCGCGCGTCCGGTAGGTGGAGGCCGTTCCCAACGGATCAAAGTCTTGCTCTATGTCCGCGAATTGCTCGGTTGACGCCAGGATCTGGATATACTCGGTCCCGAACGGCTCATGAAGCTCGAAGGTGAATGGGTCATCTCGCGCCGGTATCTGCGTGTACGTCTCTCCCGGGATGAAGTTGTCCGGGTTGAAGCGATTCGGATAGATGAGCTGTGTGTTCCCGTTGACGTCTATGTGGTACACCTTGATGAACGCATCTTGGGTGGCGTAGATAGAGAGCACCATCTGCTCACCATCACGATATACCGCGCCGTCGCCTCTGTCCGTGGTGGCCCGCACCACGAAGTCGCTGCTGTCTGAGGCCAGTATGTCCTCCAGCTCCGCGCGCAATTGAAGCGCCTGGTCCACATCCGGCGGCTGGACGGAAACGCTCGAGGGGATCCGGCTCATGGGGATGGCGAGCGTGCCGCGACCGATCAGCCCACCGGTTCTGAAGCTGATGACGTCGAACTGGATCTCCAGTTCAGAGCCCCGGTCGAAGTACTGCCCATGGATGATCGCCTCAAAGTTCTCAACATTGAACAATCCCCCGAACGCCTCTTCAAACTCCGGATCCAGGTTCTTGATCGCGTCCTGGACAAAGATGGTGAAGTATTCGCTGTGCGATATTCCGCCCGTGAAGAGGTCTTCCAAGTATCGCGCGACCGAGCTCCCAATCCCGGTGTACTCGTACGTGAAGTTGCCGAATCCTGCCACAATGTGTTGGTAGTGCGACTGGCCAATCCGGTCCAGTTCCCCAAGCAGCTGATCTTCCACAGAATCCGCCGCAACAGTACTCACGGTAGCCAGCGCCACGCACAGCATCACAATCGCCAATCGACCTCGCATAGATCCTCCTGTCTCACAATATACACCTCGCTGCGCTCGGAGCAACGGGTGCGCGGCGTCTCCCGCCGCGCACCCGCGGTTCGCGTGTGCTACCGGAGACGAGCACCAAGGGTTAGCGACATGCTGGTCAGGAAGTTGTCCGTGAAGCCGCTCTGAGATTGCGACCAGAACTCGCGCTCAGTGTCAGGGCGCGTGCCACGCGCGCCGCCGCCAAGCCCGCGCACGTTCGCAAAAAGCTCTACGCCGGGGGTGGGCTGGAAGCCGGACCTGATGGATGCGTCAAAGATGGACCCGCTAAACTCGTACGACGCGCCGTTGATAAAGGCCGAGCTTGCGAAGAAACCATCTGCCTCCAATTCAGCGAAGAAGCCGGGGAGCGCGGTGTCAAAGACGTGACGAAGGCGCAGCTTGATGATGGGGACCGGGCCCAGATCCTGTGAGACGGCGACGTTTTCGCCGTCGGTCGACTCGAACCGAATCGATGCGTTTCGAAGTTGCAGGCTTACCCCAGCCTCCACGTCCGTTCGCTCAGACTCCAGGAAATCATACAGGTAGCTCACGCGGTAGAAGGGGAACCCGTAGGTGACGTTCACACCGCCGCCTGCCGGGAATACCACATCGTCCACTGTCACCGCCTCATCAAAGCGCACCTGGGTTGCGATCTCCAGTGGTTGGAGCAGGAAGATTACCGTGTGGCGGCCCTCTAGTTCCAACTCAGTCGTGAACCGGGAGAACGGAAAGAGGATCTCCTGTCCGCCATAGCGTACATAGTCGAACTTCGTGCCGCTCTGGCCAATCTGAATGCGGTGCGAGATGACGTCCACAAACCCGGTCTCTGCGCTGAGCACAATCTGCACGGGCGTGTCATTTGTGTTGAGAATGCCGTCCCCCATCGCCGCCGCAGTGAGAAGAGCCCCCAGTACGGCCACAAACAACAGTCTTTTCATTTTTCCATCCTTTCTAACAAAACGTCTATATCTCGAATATAATGGTGGTACCGCGAGGCGACGACAAAAATCGAACAGGCGCCGGAGAGAGCGGCGGTTTCGCGCTTGCATCGCCGTGGAGACGCTCCTACAATGCGCCGTAGCGTTCGTGCAGAACCAGATTGTGCCAAGGAGTCGTTGTGAACGTTCGAAGTATCATCCAGCGCGTCTATCCGGACAGCGGCGAGACGATCCAAGAGAAGGCTGTGTCGCTCAGCATCCTCAACGCGCTGCTCACGGTTGGATTCACGATTCTTGGCATCATGCGGATTCTCCAAGGCGCTCTGGCCATGGGGATTGGAGAGATCGCGGTTGCCGTGCTTCTGGCGTTCTCGCTTCTTGCGATTGCCCGCGGCGCCTTTCGAATTGTATCAACGCTCACCGTTATCCTGTTTCTGGCCGCCGCAATTGGTCTGTTCGTGCTGCGTGACATCGAGGGTCCAACCGACGTGTATGCGCAAGCGACCTACCTTATCCCGGTCTTTGTAACCGGACCACTTCTGGCGTACGCGGCGTGGCAGGTGTTGTTGATTTTGTCCACCGGACTCATCGCCTTTGCGCTGCAGTTCTTTCTTCGGATTGTGCCGGCGCTCGAGGAAGCCGCCAGAACCGCGGCTACGCAGGAGTTCACCGTCGCCATGCTATTGGGCGTGTTCACCGGGCTCTTTATCTGGCAGATATTCCGCTTTCAGCAGCGGAGCATGCGGTACGTGACCGATCGCGCCGAAGTCGCGCGAGAGCAGTTGCAGGGAATCACCACGATACTGGACCGTACGTCGAACGCGTTTGACGTCGGTTCAACGCTCAGCGACCGCGCGCAGGGCAACGCCGCGGTGGCTGAGGAGATCACCGCGGAGCTTGCCTCTATCTCCAATATGATTGCAGATCTCAACGCAACGCTTGAGGAGATGCGGGAGGCAAACCGCACGATGACCACCTCAGAGACCCGGGTCAAAGAGGTGATCGGCGATCAGTCAATGGCAATCGAGACCAGCACCAAGGCGAGCGAACGTGCCGGCGAGGAGGTCTCTTTGATTCGTGCGTCCGCGCAGCGTCAGGACGGCGAGCTGGAGACGCTCGTCGGCGTGTCCAGGCGTGGCGTAGATCAGGTGGACTCCACCGTTCGCTCCATCCGCGGTCTTGCCGCGTCCTCTGAACGTATCCTTGAGGTGATTGATGTCATTGAGGGGATCGCGGAACGTACCAACCTCCTGGCGATGAACGCGGCGATAGAGGCGGCCCACGCGGGTGATGCGGGACGCGGGTTTGCCGTGGTGGCGGAGGAGATTCGCAAGCTGGCCGACGAGACCAACGAAAACTCCAGAGCGATCCGGGCGACGCTTCAGGAGAGCTCAGAGGGAGTGTTTCAGGCCGTTCGCGACGGTGAGGAGCTCGGTAGCGCATTTGATCAGATTGTGACGCGCATCTCCGCGCTCCGGGACGCGCTCAAAGACGTATCCGCCGGTATTGGACAACTCACTGACGGACACGCGGAGATCCGTCGTTCCTCGGACAATGTGCTCTCTATCAACCGGGAGGTCACCGAGTCGCTCTCCGTGATGGAGAGCGATCTTGCTCAGGAGACCTCACGGCTCGGCGATGTGGATGAACGTGTGCAGCGTATCGAGGAGCTCACGCGGTCCTTGGGCGCACTGGCGACACGAATAAGCACCGATGCCGCGGCGCTCGAGGACGTGGGGCGAGAAAACATGCGCAACTTCGACGAGTTGCGCAACGAGCTTGAGCGGCTACGCACGGACGCTACGAACCGATCGTAGCGCCCGTGGGCATTGTTTCCAGCCGCTGCCATGCACGCGTCGCGATTTGCTCGAGCGCCGGCTCTGAGTCGTCACCGGCGATCCGGTTTGGGCGCAGGGCACCGCAGCGTGCGCACCGGTGAATGAGCCGCAGCTCTCCTGAGTCGTTGACCCACAGCGCCACCGGCTCCATGACACCGCGACACAAGTTCGACCGATCTCCCGGCCGCACGTCTACGTGCAGGCTCCAGAGGCAGTGCGGGCAGTGGTTCCGCTGGGCGGTGCCGGCCGCTGCCGCAGGCACCCACCGGCCGCACTGCGCGCAGACAAACCCCGTCACGTCCCCCCGGTCTGGTTCTACGCAGAAGGCCGGCGGCCTCCTGCCCGGGGCACGATTGCTTACGCGTCCTCCTCCGCGGTTGATAGGGCGGCTCATCGGTGCCTCTGTTTCTTGTGCGCACGCGAGGACTTGGCGATCTGCTTGCCGCGAAGCGCCTGTCGCTTGCGTCGCTCGGCGGCGGTGAGCGCTCCTTCGTCCCTCAACTGGAGGAAGCTGTGATAGCGGTCCAGTGGGATCGATCCCTCGTGTACCGCCTCCAGCACCGCGCACCCCGGCTCGCTCTGGTGGTGGCAGTCACGGAACTTGCATCGCTCGGAGAGCTCTGCGATCTCCGGAAATGCTGCGCTTACCGGATCGCTCCGGCCGTCTGCGTCCGCCCAGATTGCGAGCTCGCGCATGCCCGGAGTGTCCACCAAGAGACCTCCGCCGGGTAGCCGGTACATCTGCCGGTCGGTGGTTGTGTGCCTGCCGCGCCCATCCGACGAACGGACGTCCGTGGTACGCAACGAGGCGCCGATCAGGCGTCCCACCAACGTGGATTTGCCGGTGCCCGAGGAGCCCACCACCACCAGCGTTTGTCGGGCGGCTACGCGCGCCTCCAGCGCCTCCACACCGCTCCCGTGCAGTGCTGAGACCGCCAGTACGTCGACACCAGGGACCTGTGCCTGGACGAACCGGACCGCGGCCTCGCTGTCCGGGCTGAGATCGGCTTTGTTGAGCACAATGACCGGCGTGACCCCGTTTTCGAGAGTCGAGAGATACCGTTCAATCCGACGGACGCTGAAATCAGCCAGCGCCGTATCCGAAGCATTGCCGCTCGCAGGTTCGGTCTCCTGCGGGACGGTGGTGACAATTGCCACCGCGTCGCAGTTGGCGCAAATCGCCTGCGGCTCATAGCGATCCCCCGCCTCTTTCCGGCGATACACGGTGCGGCGTGGCAGAACCGACTCTATCAGCGGGGTGGAGCTTCCACGGAGTGCGACAAAGTCGCCAACAACCGGCAGCTGGGCACCACCGAGTTCTGCGAGATACGAGAGGCGACCGGAGACATTCGCCATCTGGGCGCCGGCGTCCGACACCACATGGTGGATCCCGCCGTGGCTGCTGGTGACGCGCGCCGGGCGGGTCTCCTCAGGCAAGGCCGGACCCATGATTTCGAGGTATTTGCTCCACGGCATGTCTTCCCACCGTGGTGAATTCGTTCGTTCCAACGTAAGACTCCTGTGACGGCGCACAAACGGCGCCCTCGGTTTGCCTCAGCGTGCTCGCGAAACGGGTTTCGCCGCGGCTAGGACAACAGATTGCCTGTGAGATGAGAGTCTGACGTGGGTTTGGTAGGGCGCTCGGCCAGGAGGCTAGGCTACGGGCAGAAACCCACGCCAGCAAACTACCGAGGCAGCGATCTTCTGATTATGCACAAACTCCTCCTTCAGCGTGAGTATGCAGAGAGCTTAGTGATTCCCCGCGTCCGGATCAAGAGGTTCTGCGTCGGTTTTCTGCGCGGATTGGCCGGCCGCAGTTTCCTGTGGCGCGGCGACCACGAAGTGATCCCCTTCAACGGTGATCCGCACGGTACTTGCCGGCTTGATTCCCAACCGTTGCATCTCAGCCTTGGGGAGTTGGAGCCGACCGGCTTTGTCTACAATCACCAGCTCCTCGTGCTCCGCGGAACCGATTCCGTCCGCCGATTGGATCTCCTGATCATGCTCCAATACCTCACGGTACGCCGAGCGGCGAAGAAACTCGCTGGAGGTACGCCCGTCCCTGATAGCGACCACACGATCCACGTTGTGCGACAACTGCCGGTCGTGGGTCACGATAACGATGGTGATTCCCAGCTCCCGATTGAAGGTACGGAACACCTCCATGATCTCCGCGGTGGTCATGGAGTCCACTGAGCCGGTGGGCTCATCGGCGAGTAAGAGCGGAGGATCGTTGGCCAATCCGATGGCGATCGCCACGCGTTGCTGTTCTCCGCCGGAGAGTTGGTCAAGCCGGCTCCGCTCACGATGCGCGAGCCCGACCATAGCCAGCAGCTCCCGGGCGCGCTCACGTTTGCGTGACCTGGCAAGCGTCATGGGCAGCTCGATATTCTCCACCGCGGTCAGGTACGGTATCAGATTCCTCGCGCTATTCTGCCAGACGAACCCCACGGTCTTGAGACGGTATTCGGCAAGCGCTGCTTCATCTAGCCGCCTGAGATCCTTACCCGCCACGGCGATGGACCCGGCGGAGGGACGATCCAAACCCCCGATGATATTCATCAGCGTGCTCTTCCCGCTTCCGCTGTTCCCGATGATCGCCATCAACTCGCCGTCCTCCACCTCCAAATCAAGGCCGTGCAACGCAATGACCTCGGTCTCAGCGGTCCGGTAGATCTTGACCAGATTGTCCGCGCTGATCACCGGGGCTCCTCCTGAATCCTGCCGCTGTCCATGGTGATCACGTGGTCCGCCAACTCCATCATCGCAGGATCGTGCGTGGTCATCACTACGGTTACGCCCTCCACCTCTATGATACGCTTGAAGATCCCGACGACGTGTACCCCGGTCGCGGTATCCAACTCCGCCGTGGGCTCATCCGCAAAGATCACCGCCGGGCGGTGAGCCAGTGCCCGGGCGATTGCTACCCGTTGCTGCTCACCGCCTGAGAGCTGCTGCGGCCGGTGATGGATGCGTTTGGCCAGCCCAACCAAGGTGAGGACTTCCGTAACGCGAGCTTCACGCTCCTTCCGTGACTCGCCGGCAACGCGCATCCTAAAATCTACGTTCTCAAAGGCGGTCATTGCGCCGGCGAGCGCGATAGTCTGATAGACGAACCCGATGCGCGTTCTGCGCAGTTTGTCCCGTGCCGACTCCGGAAGCCGCGTCACCTCCTCTCCCTGGAGGAGGATGCTGCCGCTGTCCGGTCGGTCAAGGAGGCCAAGCATATTCACCAGTGTTGTCTTGCCTGAGCCGGAGCGGCCACGGATAACGGTCAAGCGCGACGGGGGGATATGAAGGCTGACGTGATCCACTGCGATCACGGTCTGCGAACCCACACGAAAGGTCCGTAGCAACTCAGTAGTAGCGATCGCGCTCTCCATTACTCCTCCCCGAGCTTCACCGCCTGGTCAATACGGATGCGTGCAATGAACCACGCAAGCACTGCGAACCCGAACACCAACATGACCGTTACAACCGCCGCAATCCGCACGTGATCCAGCGGCCAGGAGACCACCCGGAACGGCGGCACGGTGTCAGCTGAGTCTCGGACCGTCTGAAGCAGCGGGACAAAGAGCACCGCAGTAATCCTTCCAACGCCGAAGCCGGCGGCCACCGCCGCACCGGAGATCAGTAGCTGCTCAACTGCAAGCATGCCCACAATGGTGGCTTTGCTCAGTCCCATGGCGCGGAATAGCCCAAACTGCAGCGTTCGCTCACCGATTGAGAAGATCCAGTAGATGACGAATCCCGCGAAGCACACCCCCAAGCTGAGTAGGAAGCCCAGCGTGAGTGACCCGTTGATCCCTTGGATCTGGGCATCGTTCATTGCCTCTACCAGCGCCTGCTGCGCGTTCTCAACGCGTTCAGGGCGTATGTTCAACTCACCGAACGCGTCGTAGATCTCCGCGGTGCTCGCCGTGCCGTTTGTGCGAATCCACACCTCATACGGCTCCGCGGCGGTCATGGCCTGCGCGTAGTTGAAGTTTGCCACAACCAGCGTTCGCAGCCCGGGACCGGAGGCGCCGGCAGATCCGTACGGAAGAAAGGTGGGCCAGAAGTCAACGAATCCGTAGATGCGCAGGAGCATAGCCGGCTGCCGTCCCCACCGAAGATAGAACTGGTCTCCCAGCTGCAGACCATGGCTGTCCATCAGCGAACGGGACACCAGTGCCGCCCGCGGGTCCGACGCCAGTGCATTCAGATAGTGGTACCAGTGCGTGGGCAACAGATCCGGCCGGTACCACGCCACGCGACCAAACTCATCCGGAATGATGGCCAGAATCTGGTCAACCGCGAACCGGTCTCCCGCAACGGCACTCCCGGCCCCCCGCTCCGCGCGCAGGACCTTAGTCGCGTCAGCGACTCCCGGGAGCCGGCCAAACCGTTGGAAATCCGGCTCAACGTACGGGCCCGTGGGGTCACTCATCGCCCCAAATCCTGATTGCGGGCCCTCCTCCGCTGCGTCTCCGGGCGCAGCGAGCCGAATCCACCGCTCCTTCAGGACAAGATCCGCACCGACCGCGTAGTGCACCCTATCCCGTGTGTTCTGGTTGAGGGTTCGCGCGGCGTCCGCGTTGTAGACGCCGATGGAGATGCTCAAGATGAGAAACAGCATCAGGAACCGATCCCGCCCGCTTCCCTGCGCCACCTGGACCAGCGGCGCGTAGAGTACCGGTGGCCACGCCCGCTTGCCCATGCGGTAGAGCGTCTTGACCAGCAGCGGGTACACCTGCAGGAACACAATGCCCAGTCCCACTGAGAACAGCGTGGAAACGAAGAGCAGCACCGGATCCAGCGTCACTTCCAGCGCCTCCAGCCCGCTAAGCGCCAACAGCTCGTTTCTGGTGCGATACCGGTACAGTCCGTAGACGCCAACGGCAACCAGGGCCACCCCCAGCACCGCGGTCTGCCGGCGCGGGCCGCTGCGGCGCTCGGCGGCAGACCGTTTGTGCGCAACAATTGTGGTTCGGGACGCGGAGACAGTGGGGAGCAGGGCCGCGGACGCGGCCACCGCCGCGGCGAGTGCGGCATAGACATACGCCTGTGAGGAGAGTTGCACCTCGAGCACGCGCCGGCGAACAAACTCGAGAAACCCGTTGGAGGCACCCAGTACCCGGCAGATAAACACGCCCAGGAAGGGCCCCGCGGCAAGTCCCACCAGCGCCAGGATCAGCCCAAAGATGACATAGGAGAAGAAGACCTGTCCGGTGGTCCCTCCTCTACTCTTGATGATCGCTATCTCATTCCGCTCATGCTCTACCAGGATCTGAGAGACCATGAAGAGGTAGAAGCCGAGCATCAGGAGTAGCGGCACTTGCAGCACCCAGAGCGTAAGCTTGAGTGCCGCTTCACGTCTGAGGTACTCCTCCAGGATGCGCCCAATGGGAACCCGGACATCCAAGCCCTCCCGACGCGCGCCGTAACGTGTCTGATTCAGGAACTGCACCAGCGGCCGTGCGTCCGCCACGCCCAGCTCTTGGTAGTCAAAGACGAATCCCCACTGCGCCTCCAAGAACCGCGGCGCGGTGCGGGCGACGAGCTTCTCTCGCAGCTCTCGGCTGTGGCAGATTGCGGTGGAAACGTAATCCGAAATCCGGAAGCTCCAGTAGACGTCCGACGGATCACTCATGGTGACGACGCCAACCACGCGCACCCGAATGGGTAGCGCTCGTTCTTCGCCGCGATCGTAGACCTCGTACTCGCGGCCTACCGTGACCTTCCCGGCGGCCGACATCTGTTGCGTAATTGCAACCTCCACCACGTTCGGCTGGTCGGGAAGCTCCTGGGGAAGACGACCCACCAGCGGGGTGACCCGGTCAAAGAAGCCGGTCACACTCGCAATCAGCACCGCGGTGCCGTCGTCCTCTTCTTCACCCACCGGGCGCACTCGGAGTGTGTTCTGCTGGAGGCGGAACACCGTTCGCTGAACCTCCGGCCGCAGCGCCGCCCGCACCCGCTCCTGAAAAAGTTCCGTATATCGGTCAAATGACTCAGCCAGGTCCTCTTCATCCGTGGCACCCAGAAAGCCGTGGACGGTCGCGATGCCCGGGTACATGCCCGTGCGCTCCTGGTACGACTGCAGGTCACGAAGGAGCAATCGACCCAGAATCCCTTGCGTGTACACCGGAATGGCGGCGACCATGGCCACTGCCAACACGACGCCTGCCATCAGGCCGGCGGTCATCCACCGGTTTGCCGCCATCTTTCGCAGCACGAAGCGCAGCATGGTTACCTCAACACCACCGCTTCGTCCTCATCCAGACCACGGATGATCTCCACCTCCGTAGCGGTCTCCAGACCCACCTCAACGTCGCGCTCCACCTGGACGCCGTTGACCAGTACGTGCACGTATCTTCGCGAAGCGAACTGCTGTACGGCTCGTTTGGGAAGGACCAGCACGTCTTCTTTGCGTGCAAGAATCAGCTCCGCCCGCGCCGAGTCCCCGGACTCAACGGAGGATGGGAGATCAGCGACGCGGATTCGGATGGTGTCCTCCAGCTCCTCCCGCTGGTCGAACGGTGCGGTGGCCGGCGTCAGCACCACCTCCGCCACGTGCGGCTCATCGTCTATGGTGATGGCGCATTCCATGCCCACCCGGAAATCCCGGGCCGAGCGTCCCTGATACTCGAACAGCAGATCCGAGGGATCGGCGATGCGTACAATCCGGTCAAACGCCTGAATGTATTCGCCGGGAAGTGCGCGCGAGCTCACCCATACAACCCTGCCGGGCTCAGACGCATAGAGCCGTGAGGCGCTTCGGTCCTCAAGAAGCGACTCCAGCCGTAGCTCCGCGGAGACCACGTCCAGCCGCGCCAGCTCTAGCTCCGGTGATGCACCCTGGTGGTCCAGATGCTCCACGGCAAGCTCCGCGCGCCGCAGCGCGATTGTCTGTTCGCGCACCTGCTGACGAAGTGAGGTGAGCGCGGCATCATTCGGCTCTCCAACCGCGCCCAACGCCTCCTCTTCGAGCTCCAGACGTCGTTCCAGCTCTTCGAGCCGTAAGCGTGCCAGCTCG
>CAYTGY010000037.1:0-17551 GCA_964437265.1 uncultured Spirochaetaceae bacterium
GTGGGGCTTACGTTGCTGGAGACGGTGTTGCTCCGTATTGGCGGCATGGATCTCTACGAGGCGCTGACCCACACCTTTGGTACCATGGCCACCGGCGGGTTCTCACCAAAGAACGCGAGCGTGGGCCACTATCAGAGCCCGTTCATCCAGATTGTTGTTACCGTATTCATGTTGGCCGCGGGAATAAACTTCATCCTCTACTACCGGGCCATTACCGGCCGCTTTGATGCCGTGACCCGCAACACGGAGTTGCGCGCATACGTGGGGATCTATGTGGTGGCGACCCTGATCATGGCGTTCTCCCTGAGGAGCTCGACCTACGGTACGTTTGGCGAAAGCCTTCGCTACGCCGGGTTTCAGGCGGCGAGCATCCTCACCACCACCGGATACGCAACCGCTGATTTTGCCACGTGGCCCGCTCTTGCCCAGGTGATCCTCTTCGCCTTGATGTTTATTGGAGGTTCGGCCGGCTCCACCGGTGGGGGGCCCAAGGTGGTACGGATGGTGACGGTTGCGCGGCTGGGGGCCAACGAGATGCGCCATCTTGCGCATCCCCGCGGCGTCTTCACCATCAGGCTCAACGGATCGCCAATCCGCAAAGACATCGTGTATGATATCGCGGGATTCGTGTTCCTCTACCTCATCCTCATTATCTCCACAACAATTGTCGTTGCTTCCGGCGGGTATGACCTGATGACCAGTCTCACTACCGCGCTTGCCACACTGGGGAACATTGGGCCTGGATTTGGAGGAATCGGCCCGGTGGAGAACTACGCGTTCTACCAGGACTACATCACATGGTATCTGAGCTTCATCATGATGGTGGGGCGGCTGGAGATATACACCGTGTTGGTGCTATTCACCCGGCAGTTTTGGCAGCCGTAGGGAACCCCTAGTTGCGATTGGTCATGCAAACCCTATATGGTTAGCTCCCGATGAGCGTCCTCTTCGCCTGGCTTCACGCGACGCGACCTCTGCATCTGGTGCTGGTGTTGGTGCCTGCCGTCGTGGGGCATCTCGTGGCGTCCCACGTGCTGGACGTATTCAACTCGGCACGCTTCTGGATCTCAGTCTGCGTGGTCGCGTGTGTCCACCTCACAGTCTCGTTTGCGGACGCCTGGGCGGATCATCGTGTCCGTAGGACAAGCCCCTTTGGGGGGGCGGGGAAGACTATTGACCGGTACATAAAGCGCCCCGGCGTTCCGCTGGTGGTGGCGGCCGCCGCAGCCGGGCTTGCCGTGGTCTTGAGCCTGTTGATCTGGGTTCTTCACGGCAGCTGGCCCGTGCTGCCGCTCTCCGCGGGGACGCTGGCGCTGTTCTGGCTGCACTCGCTGCCCCCGGTGCGTTTGGCACGAGTCATCGGCTCGGAGCCGCTACAGGCCGCCTATATCGGCTTGTATCTCCCAACGGTGGGGTTCGCCGCGCAAGCTGCCGGGTTTGCCGGCATGCCGGCCGGCGTGCTCCTTCCCACGTCGCTAGTGGGATTGGGTGTTGTGTTTGCGCTCACTGCGGTAGATGTGGAACCGGATCAGCGCTCCGGGCGCCGGACGGTCGTCGCGCGTACCGGTCCGGTGGTGGGCCGCGTCGCCGCCGTCGTGCTCTCCGGCGCGGGCGTCGGAGCGTTTCTGTTTCTCAACCCGCTTGGGGCGCCGTTGGAAAACCGACTTCTTATTGCCTCCGTCCCCGTGCTCCTGTGGGCGTATTCGGCCATGATGGCAGGGCAGCATCCGGATGAGCGCCGCTCGCGCCTCTTCGCCGGCCTGCAAATTGCCACAGCATTGAGTCTTCTTGCCGCCATCGCGCTCACCAGCGCACTCCCCGGATAATGCGACAACTCCTTGACGTATCCTCGCCCCTGCGCTGCCATAAAAGAACGAGCGCTCGCTCCTACTTGATCTGTTACGGCGACCGTTCGCGGAGAAGACCATGCGCGTATTGGTAACCGGGGGATTTGGTCTGGTAGGTAGAGAGGTGGTCACCGCGCTGTGCGCCGAGGGCCACGCAGTCCGGGTCCTGGACAGCTCGCGCGCCGCCGTGCCGCGCCCGTACCGGCGGACCGCCGGCCTCGCTACGCGGACTACGTCAATCGCGGCGGTACGCATGTGTTGCTGGAGGCTGCCCGGCGAGAGGCGCCTGGTGCGCGGTTGTGTACGCCTCCTCGATCGCGATCTATGGTGACCGCCGCGGTACGTCGATCCAAACTCCGTTGGACCATCCTCCGCCTTACCTACATCGTCTCACCCAGAAAGCTGGCAATGGACCCGCTCATGTTTGAGATGCCGCTGGACACTCCGCTGGAGGTGTGCACGGCGGAGGATGCAGGCTTGGCGCTGGCGCGCGCCACAATCTCTGATTGCTTGCTTGGCACAACGGCGAATCTGGCGGGTGGGGAACGGTGCCGGACAACCTACTCCGAGTATCTGGACCACATGACGGAGGCGTTTGGGTTGGGCACGGGGCTTCTCCCTGAGTGTGCCTTTGGCCCCGGCCCGTTTCACTGTGCCTACATGGACACCCGCGAGGCCCAGCGCGCGTTGGAGTTTCAGCACCACACGCTTGATGACTACTACGTTGCCGTGCGGCACGCAATGCGGTTCAAGCGGCCGGTGCTGCGAGTGTTGCGGCCACTCATTCGTGCATCGTTACTGAGGAAGAGCCCGTACCGGAAGCAGGCTACACGGCAATCTCCAGCCCATTTCGGATCGTTAGCCGGAGGAAGGCGAGTATCTCCGTCGCACTGATATCCACCTGCGTGGACTCGCTGATTCGGACCGCGTCCAACACACCTAGGAAGTACACCATGAGCGCGGCCTTGGTCTCACCGGGTCCAAAGTCCGCCAGCCCCCGTGCGGACGAAGCGAGCGGTTTGAGGACGGAGCCGATGATCTTAGCCAACTCCTCCATCTTTGCTTCCAGGCCGGTGTACGGGAGTCCCTCAGAGAGCAGGATGGTGATCAGGTCCACGTCGTGGAGCAATTCGGGGAGAAACGTCTCCACCAGCAGCCGTACATGCTCCTTGGGATCCTGGGATGACCGGAACGCGTCCATCATTCGTTCTCTGAACCCCGCCCAGCCCTCCTCTACAATCGCGCGGATGATCTCCTCTTTGTTCTGGAAGTACGTGTAGATTGTCCCAACCGGAAGCCCGGTCTGGCGCACCAGATCGGAGATGGAGGTCGGGGCAAATCCCTTGCTTGCAAAGAGGCGTTTTGCGGTGGTGAGGATCAGGTGTCGCTTTTCGCTGCTGAGCGCCTTGGGCATGTGGTATGCTACTCCCATGGGCGGTGAAGCACAAGCTGTCGCCGACTCACAGCGCCATCCGCGGACAACCTGGGCAAAAATGGCTATAATAGAGATATTAAGTTTATGAGTCGTCGTCATTGTATCGCGATTGCCGCGGGTCTCAGCCTTATTCTGGTTGTCGCTACGCCGGCGCTCCTGTCCGCGCGGGGTGCCGTTGAGCAGACCGAGGAGCGGTTCGCGTTGCCGGATGAAGCGGCCCCGGGTCCCGTGACCTCAATTGTGGGGTACTCGCTTCGCTTTGCAGGTGCTATAGATCCCGCTACCTACGGCTCGAGTGAGAGCGCTCGCGAGTTGTTGATTCGCCGGCAGTTGGTCGAGTCGCGCTACAATGTGCGGATTCGGATCGTGGATGTCCCGGCCGCGCAGTTGGTGCCGCGGCTTACCTCCAGCGTGCTTGCCGGAGATCCCTTCGCGGACGTCATCCAGATAGACGTGAACAGCGTTGTCCCCGGGCTCGCGGACCAGAACCTGATCCTCCCGCTGGACGACTACTTCGACTTCACCCACGACGCGTGGTCCGCCATGCCGGCTGATCTTGCGCGCTACCGTGGCGCGACCTATGGATTCCTGGAGCAGCCGGAGGCAACGCGGGGGCTGTGGTACAACCGGACGTTGCTGCGCCGGTTGGGGCAGCCCGACCCAGATCAGCTGGTGCGCTCAGGGGCGTGGACGTGGGGTGCGTTTCTCACCGCGTGCCGCGCGGTGATCGCCGTGCAGGCAGATGAACCGCTTTTCGCGCTCGCCGTCGCGGAGGATCCCACCAACGCGGTGATCTTCTCCAACGGTGGCAGCATTGTAGGGCGACGCGACGGCCGGTTCACCGTCGCGCTTGACTCACCGGCGGCGATGGAAGCGCTGCAACTGCTCGGGACGTTGTGGCAAGAGGGGCTCATCCTCCAGGGAGACGCCGTCGGCAGTTTTCTCGCCGGCCGGAGCGCCTTTCTTGCGGGACCCATTGAGCTTGGGCCGGTGCTGGCGGAACAGATGCCGGAGGAGTATGCGTGGACGTACTTCCCGCGTGGCCCACGCGTCACGCGTCACACGGTGGTAGCCACCAGCTTGCCGGTATCCGTTTTCCCAACCGGCCTGCGGTATCCGCCGGATCGGTTGGCCAAGATCTGCACGGAGCTCGCGGCGCCGGATCTGCGAGCGGCAATCCGTCGTGACCGCCTGGCCCTGTTGGTGCCTGACCCGCGCTCGCTGGAGGTCGCGGTCCAGATGGGCAATCGTGTGGAGGTGGATAGAAGCAATGCGTTTCCCGGTCTCTCGCGGGTAATGACCCAGATTATGGAATCCGTCAAGGCAGGAGTCGTTCCCTCGCAGGCGGTGACCGAGCACCGTGATGCGGCGCTGCGTGCGGTACCATCTCAGTAGGCAACCGGACAAACGGCGCGACGACAATTGATGGTAGCTGCGCGTCTCTTTCCGGACTGGATCATCGCAGCCCGCCGTTCTCCAGGAAGCTGTAGTGACCCGTTGCGGCAAAGATCACGTGGTCCAGCACCGGAATCCCCAAGGTGTTGCCCGCCTCTTCCAGGCGGCGGGTGATGGCCCGATCCTCGCCGCTTGGGGTGACTGACCCGCTGGGATGGTTGTGTGCCACAATCACCGCGGCAGCCCGGTCGGTGATCGCATCCGCAAAGACCTCACGTGGGTGCACCATAGTCCGGTTTACCAATCCCACGGAGACTACTCGCACGGCAATCACTTCGTGCGCCCCGTTGAGGCTGATGCAGATGAAGTGCTCCTGGTTCCGGTCCGCGAAGCGCGCAACCAGCGGGAGTACGTCCGTGGGCATTCCTATCTTGTGATGTGCCGGGCAGAGCACGCGGCGCGCCAGCTCAAAGCCTGCGCACAGAGATGCGGCCTTCGCGGTCCCAAGGCCGCCAAGACGGATCAGTGAGGTGGGTGACGGCGGGGCGTGCTCCCGGTCTAGTACCGCCAGAACGTCTCGCGCCAACGACTGGACCGGACGTCCGCGTGTGCCGGTCCCTAGAATAACGGCTACCAGCTCCGCGTCCTTGAGAACGTGGGCGCCCTGGAGCATGAGCCGCTCGCGTGGCCGGAGAGTGGTGGCCGGCCTTGTGTGGTGTTCTGCTACTATCATCTACCCAACTAGACAGTGCCTGGCTCCGTGGTGCTTGAGAGCTAGCCGAACTCGCGCTACTATAGGGCACATGGCTCGGATGTTTTACTACTTGGTTGATCGTCTTACTCATGAGAAGGCGGCTATGCTCTCCAAGAGCCTGAACGTGTTGCGGGACGTGAAATCGGTGTCCGTGAGCGCAGCCCGGGGCATGGTGGAGGTGCAGGCGACGCGTGATGTCGAGGAGCAGGTGCGAATGGCCTGTGAGATGGCGGGGGCGGCGTTTCGGACGCGCGCCCGGCTGTGAGCCGCTTGCCGAACGGTTGTGCTCCTGCACATATTTGAGGTGTAGCGCAGATTACATCCAATCCGCGTAACGAGCGAGTACGCGGGGTGTTTTCATTCGTAGCATCAATCTGATGTGTAGGCGCGGTGCGGGGGTTCAATGAGACGATTCGTTACAGTCCTCATCCTGAGTGGAACACTCGCTGTCGCCGCGTTTGCCGGTGGCCGGCAGGAAAGCACCCCTATCTCAATTCAGGTGACCCAGACGGGGCGGACGTACATTTCGCCGAACGGCGACGGTGTGCGTGACACGCTTGACGTCGGAACGTGGTTCAGCATTGACCGTGGCGACGATCCGGATGCGCAACGCGCAATCAAAGTGCTCGAAGTCGCGGTGTTTGGTACGGAAGAAGATCTTGCCGGACAGGAGGTGTGGCAGCGGCGAACCGTAGAGACCGCCCAGCGCACCGGTCTGCGCAACCTCCTGAACATTGGGGATGAGCCCGGCGTTGCGCTCCCGGAGGAGCTCTCCTGGGACGGCAGTTTTCTGGGATCCGCCGCCGGGGATGATGGATCGACGGTCCCGGACGGGGACTATATCTTTCAGCTTTCCATCGTTGATGAGACGGGTGCTCTCACCAGAACGCCTCCGCTCAACGTAACCGTTGATACTACTTCGCCGGTGATATCAGAGCTCTCGCCGGACACCACTATCTTCTCGCCAAACGACGACGGGGTCCGGGACCTGGTCACCATCCAGCAATCGCTCTCCTCTGAGCAGCAGTGGATTGCGGAGATCGTCAGTTCCGTGGATCAGGAGACCGTCAGGAGCTACACCTTCCAAAACACTGCAGGCAGCCGATCCGCTGATGTGGCTCCTAGTCGGGTAACGTGGGACGGACGTACGGATCAAGGGAGCCTTGCGCCGGAAGGCGCATACCGGTACCGCATCACCGGCACGGATCGTGCCGGCAATACCGCGACCGGCTCGTTCGGTCCCATCTCCTTGAGTCTCACCGGTGGCGACATTCAACTCACGGCTACTAGACCCGTATTCTCGCCCAATGAGGACGGCATCTATGATACCGTTGAGTTTCAGGTCGCCGTCTCTGAGCCGCAGGGCATCGTATCGTGGCAGGTGACGGTCGCTCCTGCGGATCAGCTTGACACGCCGGAGCGCTCGTTTGGTGGCGACGGCGAGCCGCCGGAATCCATCACCTTTGATGGAACCACGGATAGCGGCATAGCCTTGCCTGACGGTGCGTACGAGGCTGCATTCCAGATCGAGTATAGCAACGGCAATCGCGTTGTCGCGGAGCCGGTCGCCGTTGCGGTGGACACCACTGCACCGAGCGGTCGTGTGCGGGCACAGACGGTCCCAACGGAGACGGACCTCACCGCCGGTGTTCCCTTCGCGTTTGGCGGTCCGGAAAAGCCTCGGCTTGCCATTTCAGTGGATCTCTCGCCGGAGGACGCGTGGATTGGCGTGCTGGAACGTGAGGCGGGAGCCATTTCCGCGCCGCTCGCGGAGCTCGGGATCACCGGAACCAGCCTGGACCTGGAGTGGGACGGTACGGACACGTCAGGTAATGAGGTGCCTGACGGCCGGTACAGCCTCTATCTTCATGCCACGGATGAGGCAGGCAATACCGGCAGGACAAACCGCGTGACGGCCATCAAGAACACGCAGCCGGTCTCCGTGACCATCTCACCACAGTCAGCCTACGTCTCCCCCAACAGCGACGGCGTCATGGAGTCCATTGTTCTGGATATCCAGTACGTGGATACCGGCCTCATTGACGACTTCCTGCTTTCCATTACGGATTCACTTGGACGGGTGATGCGCAGCCAGTACCGCAATCAGCCGTTCGCCCAGTTTGAGTGGTTTGGCCGGAGCAACGGCAATTCGGTTCTACCGGACGGAACCTACTCCGCCTCCATAGAGGTGATCTACTACAACGGCGCGCGTGCATCCGCGGAGGTCGGCGGATTGCGTATTGATACCACGCCGCCGCGCGTAGAGCGGTTTTCCATCCCATACACGCTCTTCTCCCCTGACGGCGACGGAGACCGTGACACACTTCCGATTGAGCAGCGAACCTCCACGGAGCGCGAATGGAGCGGCCGCATTGTGCCCGGGACCGGGGAGGGCGGACGTGACCCGGTGTTTGCGGTGACGTGGCGAGGGCAGGCCGGCAGCTTTGCTTGGGACGGTACGGACGAACGCGGCATCGTGGTACCAGACGGCGACTACACCTACGTGCTGACCTCTGTGGACCGGGCCGGAAACGCCACCAGATTCGAGCGAGCAATCGTGGTGGATACGCGGGTGATGGAGGAGCCGCCCCCGGCGGTGGAGGCTGAGGAGCCGGTGGTGACCACCACTCGGCGTCCGGCGGCGGCGATGACCGTCTTTCCCGTCCCGTTCACTCCGGACGGAAACGGGACCAACGACATACTCACCATCTCCATGATTGCAGAGGCCACCGTTGAGCTGGCGCGCTGGGAGCTGGACATTCTTGGTCCTACCGGAGCGGTGGTCCGTCAGTTCGGCGGCGAGGGCCGGCCTCCGCGAACCGTGACATGGGACGGACGGACCAGCGACGGTGAGCTGGTTCAAAGCGCGGAGGACTATGCCGCCGTTCTGACGGTGGTGGATGCGCAGGGCGCACAGGCACGCGCGGATGCACTGATTCCTGTTGGGATTCTGGTGATCAGGGATGGTGACAACTACCGCATCATGGTCCCCAGCATCAACTTTGCGCCGTTCAGCGCGAACCTTTTCGATGTCCCTCAGGATCGACTGCAGAAGAACCTGGAGACGCTCCGGGACCTGGCCCGCGTGCTCAAACGCTTCCCGCAATACGACATCACGGTGGAGGGGCACGCGGTCCACCAGGTGTTCGACCCGCTGGGACGGGACATTGAACAGCGTGACGAGCTCGTTCCGCTCTCCACCGCGCGTGCGGAAGAGGTGCGACAGGCCCTGATTATATTGGGGGTGGAACGAGACCGCATGGACATCGTCGGGTACGGAGGAGCGCGGCCGGTGGTGCCGCATGAAGATTTCGAAGATCAGTGGCGCAATAGACGCGTCGAGTTCCTGCTACAACAGGAGTAACGTGATACCATGAAGCGAAGAGTCGAAGAAGGAGAATCCACTATGAGACATCCATGGACCAGTAAGAGCCGGGCAGGCAAGATCGTCGTTATGGCGGCCGTCTTCCTGGTGGCGTTCGGCGGGACGGCATTTGCGCGCGGCCAGGCGGAACCGCCGGAGCTGCAAGCCGGCTCAGCCGTTCCGGAGCAGGACCCCTACTTTTCCCGAGAGGCGGATGCCGACGGCGTGTACATGATCGCCATCGCGCCGAATCAGGCAGTGGATGAAGTAGTGGATTCCTTTCTCGTCGCCGTGATCAATGAGAACGACGAGATTGTGTGGGAGCAGAGCGGTGTCAATGAAGACCGCCGTGGCGGTTTTGGTCGGCTCCTGCAGAACATCGGTCTGTTGTCTCCCCGGTCAAGCATCTCCTTTGAGCAGGTGCCGCGCAGTGCGGATTGGGACGGCTCCTACGGCATCTCCGAGGGGTTCTCTATCCCAGCGGAGTATGAAGAGGAAGCGCCGGATGTCTTTGCCGGCCTTGCAGAGGGCACCAATGGAGAGCCGGTCCCTGACGGCGTCTACCAGTATGTGGTGTCAATTCTGTACTCCAACGGCGCGCTTTCCATAACCACGCCGGATGAAGAGAGCACCATCTATGTGGACAACACTGAGCCGTCGGGCGACATAGCGATCGTCTCGCCGGCGACCGGAGCGGCCGGCGTATTCGCCCCGGGCTCGGAAATTGCCGGAGCAAAAGGCTCAATCGACTTCACCATCTCCACCACAGCCGCCGAGGGCTATGCAACCGACGAGGAGTGGGCCCTGGAAATCGCCAATGGCGGCGGGACGGTGGTCCATTCCGCCGGCTGGGGATATGATGAGGAACCGGACACCGACTACACCTGGGACGGCACGGATACCGGAGGCGACATAGTCGCTGGCGGAACCTACACCGTGACGCTTCGTGCGGAAGACCGCGCGGGCAACCAGGCGCGCTTTCAGACCAATCCGATCATCGTAGACACTGCCGAGCGAGCATTCGAGCTGTCGGCGGTTGCTTCCAACGCGATCATCCCCGGCAAGGCAGCCATCTCGCCGAACGGCGACGGCATCCAGGACACCGTGGTGGTGAGCTTCTCCGATTCACAGGAGATGCTGGAGGCGCTGGCCACCCGGCTCTACGCCGATGAACCTGGCGGGCCGGTGGTGCTGACGCTCACCGATGCGGACGGTACGGAGGTCACCAGTTGGACGGATCTTCCCGCGAGCTGGACCGATGAGGCGGCGAATTTCACCTTTGATGGAACGAATGCAGATAGTGCCCAGATTGCTGAGGGTGTCTATACCGCACGCGTAGAGGCGACCTACCAGAACGGCATGGTGATCTCAGACAGCATTCAGCTGGTGATTGACACTACGCCGCCGCTGGCCACCGACGTATCTATCACGCCTGACCTCTTCAGCCCAAACGGTGACGGCCACAAGGACAGCGCAACCGTGGATCATGATCTGGCTGCAGTGAATCCCACCGAGTACACGGACGACGGAACCTACGTGGCAACCGACAATGTGCCCGCCGACTACTGGTTTGGCGGGATCCTGGTTGACCAAGATGTCCAGGCGATTGTGGCGTTCATTCCGGGCGTGGACCCATCCACACCGGTCACGGCATTCAACCCGCGCCTGGTGGCATCGCTTGCGAACAGCTACTTCCCGCAGGCGAACCTGAGCCCCAACCAGATTGTGTATGGTGGGCCGCAGCCGCCCACCAGCCCGGTGATCTGGCACGGTCGCGATCTCTCCGGCAATGTGGTCCCTGACGCGACGTACACCTACTACCTGGTGGCAGTGGACACCGCCGGTAATGTTATTGGCGTCAATAGTCGGGGGCTCCTGGTTGGTGCAGCCGGCGGACCGGCTGCGGTGACCGTAGACAACCGGGAAACCGAGTTCCAATTGGCCGCCTCTGCTGAGATTGGCCCACGACGACTCTACGCAGCGAGCGGGAGTCAGTCGGGGTTGTATGTGTCACCAAACGGCGACGGGGTGAGTGAGACCATTACATTCACGCCCACCTTGGCACTCGAAGAAGGAATCAACACCTACACGTATGAGGTGATTGGCAGCGACGGCACCGCCGTCTTCACCCAGCGCGGCAACGGTACTCCCGGTGAGCTGGTGTGGGACGGCAGTGCAAACGCCGTAGGGGTTCCCGCCGGAGATGCTCCGGACGGCCTGTATACCGCGCAGCTCTCGCTGGTGTACGCCAAGGGCGATGAACCGTCTGCTTCCACCAGCATGTTCATGCTTGACCGGGCGGAGCCGACGGCAGACGTGGCCGCGGGCCTGGACAGCTTCTCGCCGAATGGCGACGGAGTCGATGACTCGGTGGTCATCACCCCGTCGGTGAGCGTAGATGCAGATCAGCTTGCAAGCTACAGCTTCCGGATTCTGAGCCCGTCAGGCAACGTTACGCGGGGCGTGGTGCAGGATGCCCCGTCACCGTTCACGTGGAACGGGCGGAATACCGCCGGCGCGGTTCCGGCAAATGGTACGTACAGAGCAGTTGTAGAGATAGAGCATCTCAACGGTGCAACCGCGCGGGCCGAGTATCCGGTAACGCTCAACGCGTTGACGTTGAACGTCGCGGTGAGCTCAAACGTGCAACTCCTCTCGCCCAACGGTGACGGCCGCAACGATTCCGCGACCATCACGCCACGGGTGACACCGGCGGATGCGCTTGCGAGCTATACGTTGCAGATCCAGAACGCCGCCGGCCGGGTGGTTCGCGCCTTCCCTGGAACGCAGCCGCAGGCGGTGACGTGGAACGGCACCGGCAACGACGGTGCGCTCCTGCCCAACGGCGAGTACACGATTGTGGTAACGGCACAGGCGACCAACGAGGCATCGGGGTCGGCACAGACTACACTTACGCTGGACAGCACGGTGCCGGAGGTGAGCGTCCAGGCGGACCGCTCGGCGTTCAGTCCAAACGACGACGGTGTGGCGGAAACCGTGACGTTCACTCCCTCCGTGGATCCGTCTGACCGTCTGCAGAGTTACCAGCTGCAGATCCTTGACGCGGCAAACAACGTCGTACGCTCGGTGACTGGAGCCAGACCGGCACCGTACACATGGGATGGTACCAATGAGCGTGGAGAAACGGTTGGCACGGGTCGCTATACGGCTCGCGTCACCGTGACGCGAACCAACCAGGCAACGGCGGAAGGGAGATCGGATCCGGTGCGTCTGGACGCAGAGCTGGGACCGGTGGCCCTCTCCTTCTCTGAGGAGCTCATCTCACCAAACGATGATGGGTTCCTGGACACCGTGGATCTCATGATCGATGCGGCTGAGGTAGGGGAGTATGAGTCGTGGACGCTCGAGATTACGAATGAAGAAGGCTCGGCGCGCACGCTCAGCGGCGGCTCCGAAGCTCCCACGACCGTCTTTGAATGGGACGGGCGCAATGATGAGGGTGACGTCATAGACGGCGTGTACCACGCGAATCTGGTGGTGCGTTACAGCAGCGGCTCGTCAACCACGTCCAGCACCACTGAGCCGGTGCGAATAGATACCACGCCGCCGGATGCGGCCCTGCGGTTGAACCCGGAGGTGTTCTCACCAGACGGAGACGGTCTGAATGAGACGGTCCTCATGACCCTGGCGTTGGACGACGTCAGCGAGATCGCGGCGTGGACGCTCGAGGTGTTTGATCCGAACGGCGATACGTTCAAGCGGTTCCCTGAGGGCAGCGGCATGGTGCGGTCTGTCCAGTGGGACGGTGTAAGCGATGACGGCGAGCTGGTTACCATGGCGCGCGACTACACGGTAGCGTTCACAGCCACGGATGCCGCCGGCAATACCGCGACCGGAGACCGGACGCTGACCACGGATATCTTCGTGGAAGAGCGCTTTGGTCAGTGGAAGATCCAGGTGCCGGATATCATCTTCCAGGGTTGGACGGCGGTCTACCGCAGCTGGGACCAGGAGTATGGCCCGCGCAACCTGGTGACGTTGGAGCGAGTGGCTGAGATGCTGCAGAAGTTCCCGGACTATGAGATTGAGCTCCACGGCCATGCAGTGAGTCTTCTCTATGAGGATCCGGAAGAGGCCACGGATGAGCAGGAGCAGACGCTACTTCCGCTCTCTGAGGATCGGGCGCAGGCGATCGAGCAGGCGCTGGTAGAGCGCGGGATCTCCGGCGACCGCATTGAGATC
Source organism: uncultured Spirochaetaceae bacterium (assembly GCA_964437265.1). GTDB lineage: Bacteria > Spirochaetota > Spirochaetia > DSM-27196 > SLST01 > CAYTGY01. Next base: position 12,999 of record CAYTGY010000037.1, read on the forward strand.
AAGTTCTTTGGCGGCGCACGGCCAATCGTGCCGTTCAGCAATCTGGAGGAGCGGCGAATCAACCGGCGGGTAGAGTTCTACCTGATTCGGGAGTAGCATTGACGGGCGGGAGTGATCTTTGTATACTCCCGCCTCTACGCTACTTAGTGAGGTATTGCAGTATGGGAAAATCGCATAGAGGCGCGGGAATCCGCTCAGAATATCCAAAGATGGGCCGCGGAAAGTGTGCCGTCACCAACAAGACCGGTGTCAAGCTTCTCTACGAAGTGGAGATCGACGGCAAGAAGGTGATGGTCAGCAAGACCGCTAAGGCTACGCTCACCAACGCCAAGCGGCGTCAGGAGCGGGAAGAGAAGCGCAAGCAACGCGCCACGGAAAACGCAGAGACGTAGGCGGGCGTGATCTCCGCATGCGACGTTATTGTCGCAGCTCGCCCCCATTCAGAGGCCCAGCCGTCGGCTGGGCCTTTGTTATGTCCGCTCAATGCTCCGGCGCCACTTCACACCAATGCTGAATGAGATAACCGTCCTCCAGTGGGCGCTGATCGCGTTTTCCGGACTCGCCATTGGGCTCAATAAGGTTGGGCTGAATGGTGTTGCGATGATCGCAATTCCTATCATGGCCGGCGTCTTTGGCGCGCGCGCGTCAACCGGTGTTGTCCTGCCAATGCTGATCATGGCCGACGTAGTCGCGGTCAGTCACTATCGCCGTCATGCGGAGTGGAAGGCGGTGCTTCGCTTGCTGCCGTGGACCGCGATTGGCCTCGCCGCCGGCGTGCTGGTTGGCGATGCGCTGTCGGACGAGCTGTTCAGACGACTCATTGCCGTGCTTGTCTTGGTAAGCGTGGGGCTGCTGGCGATCCAGCAGATCCGGGGCAAGGATCTGACGGTTGCACCCAGGTGGTGGACTGCGGCGCTGTTGGGCATTGCCGGTGGGTTCACCACCATGGTGGGCAACGCCGCCGGCCCAATCATGGTTCTCTATCTGGTCTCCATGGGACTCAAGAAGAACGCGTTTATTGGGACCGGCGCGTGGTTCTTCTTCATTGTAAACGTTGCCAAGGTTCCGCTTCACGTCCTCTTCTGGGAGACCATCACGCCGCAAACAGTGCTGGTCAATCTCCTTACGGTGCCGGTGATCTTGCTGGGAACGGCGGTGGGGCTGGCCGTGGTGCGTCGCATACCGGAGAATGCATATCGCGCGTTCATCCTGGTCAGTACTGCCATTGTTGCCATTCGGCTCTTTTTCTAGTGACGCCGTCCTTGCCTTCGGATTCTCAAAGTTGCACTATGATTTGCAGGAGCGTTGTCTGAGGAGGCGCATATGGGGACGGTAGCGGTTCTGTTCGCCGACGGGTTCGAGGAGATTGAGGCGATCACGCAGGTGGATCTGCTCCGCCGTGCGGGGCTTGACGTGGTGGCCGTAGGCGTGACCGCCAAAGAGGTGATTGGCGGTCACGACATACGCGTTGATACTGATATGACCGTGGATGAGCTGCCGGCAGATCTGGATGCTATTGTGATCCCCGGCGGAGATACAGGCGCCCGCAACATTGCCGCAAGCGCGGAAGCAATGGAACTCATCACGCGGCATATGAGCGCCGGCCGGCTGGTCGCGGCAATCTGCGCGGCTCCGGCGGTAGTGCTTGGCAGTGCCGGATTGCTCGACGCGAAGCGGTTCACCTGTTATCCGGGCTATGAGAACCAGGTCACAGGCGCGCACTTCTCTGAGGATCGTGTTGTGGTGGACGGGGCGCTTATCACCAGTAGGGGTCCCGGAACCGCGGCGGAGTTCGCTTTGGCCGTCATAGCTAAGCTGGTTGACGAGGCTACCGCTCGTGACCTGCGGAAGAAGACAATCCAGCCGGCGGCCGAATAGCAATCATCACGCCGGAAACCGCCGTTGCAGCACCAACCAGCCAGTTTGCAGAGATCAGGAACGCGCCAACAGCGTAGACCAGCGGCGCAAACCGCGCCGGCCCGGACCACCGGTCGTCAGCTTCCATAGCCTGCGCCCGAGCCGTGAGATAGAGAACGGCGACCGCGCTTCCCCCCGCCAACAACCCCAGCCGGCGAACAATGAGCGGCAGCTCCACCGCCGCTACCGCCTGCACACCGGGGGCAATAACCCAGACCGCCACCGGGACTGCTCCAATAAGGACCGCAGTGACGGTCCGTACCAGGGTTGGTGACACGCTCGCACCCGAGCGCTGTTCCGGGCCGTCTTCGCCCCACATGCCGTACCAACGCACCGCCGCTGGAACGAGCATGAGGACGGAGATCAGCGACAACAAGAGGCGCAGGACGCGGATGGACTCAGCCATACCGGCCGTTGTACCAGATGTCGGTCCCCCCTGCAACATCCGCGCGGCATGGCCCGCACGTTGATGTGCATGGTGTACGGGTCCGGCGGTCGCTGATCCCAGAAACCTGGCCGCATTCTCAATCACTGATGAGATCGCCGCTGTCTAGAGGGGTGTGAACCACATTTCGTCCAAATGCGGCTGGGTCCTTCTCTTCCTGGCCGTAGCGTTCCCGCTCGCGGGTCAGCAGCCGGCCCCTGAGCCTTCATCCACAACCGGCCCACCAATCGCACCTCAAACGCAGCGAGCACCTGTTGTGCTCCGGCTCACTGGTTGGAGTGATCTCCACGGAGCACACGCCGCGCGCGCCATAGTGGAAGGGGGTGTGTCGGACGGTGCATGGTTGGTGCTGCTCTCCGCTACCCGCTCGTGTGCCGGCCGGACGTGCCTCTCCGTGGGAGCGGAGAACCCGTGGCTCCGCGCGGGGCCGGTGCTTCTGCGGGGTGCGCATGCTGAGGTGCGCGCTTCCACGCCGGCGCCTGCGTGGTCGGACCGGCCCTGGCAGACCACGGGGCTCGGTCTTTCAACGGATCTTGACCCTCCATCCCGGCGGGGGGCTGAGGCAATGCTCCCGTGCGACCTGGGTGGTGTCTGGGTGCTTGAGGAGGACCGGCTCGCCTCCGGCGGCGCGCTGCTTCGTCTTCCCAACGCCTCCTCGGGTTCCCGGATGGTGCTTGAAGGCGGGGCTGCGGTGACACGCCTCTTGCCGCAGCCGCCGGAGGCCTCCTGGTGGTTGCCGCTTCCGGCCATCCGCGTCCCCCGGGTGACCCACCTCTTCACCCGCACCGCGGTCAGCGGGAGCGCGCCTGTGGCCGTTGCCGCGTCGCTTATCGCGTCGCTCTCACCCTACCTGCCCGCCGGCATGCGAGGAAACGCCGTCGCCCGGCTTGTGCTGCCCACGGACCGTCGGCGTGTCCTCACGGCGGTGATCCAGGGCGGCGGCGTGGGACCGTGGTTTGTGGCTCCGGACGGGGATATCCGGCATCCCCTGGCGTCCGGAAGCGGCGTGCTTCGCCTCTCGCCGGTCCGCTGGCTGAAAGCTGAGAGTCGCGTTGGCGCGGAGATTGTCTGGCGCAGTGGCGTGCGCACCGGTGGTCTGGAACACGTGCACCAGATTCTGCTCTCCGGCACCACCGGTGGCGCGTACGCACTGGAAGCACGGCTTCGAACGCACCTGCGGAGGCAATTGCGCATGGAGCAGCGTGTGGAGCGGATTCCTGGAACCATGCACGTAGAGGGCGGAATCACGATTCGTCGCGACGGTGGGGATGATCGTCGTCAGAAGCTCCGGCTCTCCGCGGCGCTGCAGCGCCATGACGCAACCACAAGCGAGCGTTCAGCAGAGCTCTCCCTTATCTGCTACGGGCGGTCGGCAACCGTTGCGGGCGGTGCCACCGTGGAGCGCGCGGTCTCCGCGGCTTCGGATGATCCCGGTGCGACCGCCGCTCAGGCGGTGCCGGCGGAAGTAGGTGGCACCGTTGCCGTAACGTTTGGGACCGGGGAGCGCTGGGAAATGAAGGCGACTGTTTCTCTGGAGGAGTGTCCGCTGCGTGGGCCCGTTGAGCTAGGTCGAATGGTGGAGACGGAGATCCTGTTCGGGCTCAGAGTCCCAGGATCAGGCGAGCGACCTCAAAGTAGATAGTGAGTCCGGCCACGTCTATCACCGTGGCCATCAAGGGGCCGGCCATTACCGTGGGGTCAGCGCCAAGCCGGTGAATCAGCAACGGCGCCAGGCCGCCGATCAAGGAGGAGAAGAGCACAACAAACACCAGCGACGCGCCCACCGCGATCGCGGGCAGTATCTCAATACCCGGTGGCAGAAACATGCCGCGTAGAATGATCACAGCGCCTAAGCATATGCCCATCAGGAGACCGACCAGGCTCTCCTTCAGCACTACCCGCCCAATATCGCGAAAGTGCAACTCCCCGGTGGCCAATCCACGAATCATCAGCGTAGAGCTTTGTGTCCCTGAGTTGCCGCCGGTCTGCGTGATGACCGGTACGAACAAGATCAGAAAGGTCGCGGCGAGCGTCATTGGCTGAAACCAGTTGAGTACGTTCGTTGTGATGGTTCCGGCGAGCAGCAGGATGATCAGCCAGGGAACGCGTTTTCTGATGAGCTTCCAAATGGAGGTGTCCACGTAGCGGTCGACTGACCCTTCCATAGCGCCCATCTTGTAGACGTCCTCCG
>CAYTGY010000038.1:0-17549 GCA_964437265.1 uncultured Spirochaetaceae bacterium
CGAGTGCGCTGCGTGTCGGTAACTGGGTGGTTGCCATTGGTAGTCCATTTGGATTTCAGAACACCGTGACGGCGGGTATTGTCAGTGCTTTGGGTCGCACAGGCGGGCCTGCCGGCAATATCAGCGATTTCATCCAGACCGACGCCGCAATCAACCAAGGAAACTCCGGAGGGGCTCTCGTTAACCTGGACGGTGAGCTGGTGGGGATCAACACCTGGATAACCAGCAGCACCGGTGGAAGCATTGGTCTTGGTTTCGCAATTCCCATCAACAACGCCATCCGGGTGATAGAAGACTTTGTAGAGTACGGCAACGTCCGGGACGGATGGCTGGGCGTGAGTATCAACTCACCCACGGACGCCATCGTCTCCGCGCTCGATCTGCCCTCAGAACGCGGAGCCCTTGTATTCGGAGTATTCCAGGGCTCACCGGCGGACAGGGCAGGGATTCTCCCCGGCGACTTCATCACATCGGTCGGTGGAACACCGGTACGAGACCGGGATGAGTTGGTCCTTGAGGTTGGCGATCAGCGCGTCGGTTCGGAAACAGCCTTTGAGCTAATCCGGGACGGCGAGCAGATGATCGTCTCCGTTGAGATCGCTTTGCGAGAAGCGGAGGAGACCGTTCGTCAGCAGTACCGGCGTCTGTGGCCTGGGATGGCAGTCTATCCCATCACGGAGGAAGTGCAGGAGGAGGTCGATCTAGCCACGAGCGACGGCGTCATTGCGCAGGTAGATGCGGGCATGCGCGGAACCCCCGCCGAGCTGGCCGGCGTCCGAACCTACGATATCATCACCGCCGTGGCCGGCAAGCCGGTAGACGACCTCGCCGCGTTCTACCGCGCGCTCAACGCGACGGATGAAGACAGCGTGGAGATGGAACTGATCCGTGAGGATGAGAGCCTGACGGTTACGCTGGTTCGGGTGGGAGCAGGCAGGTGAGCACGGCGAAGGAGTTTCTGGACTACCGTGTTGTTCGCGACAATGCAATAAAGCTCGCACACAGGATTCACTCAGACGGGTTCATTCCGGACGTCATCTACGTGAGCCTCCGCGGTGGCGCATATCTGGGTAATGTCATAAGCGAGTACTTCAAAGTGGTCCGCAGGAACCAACGGCCGGTGTTTTACGCTGCGGTTGTCGCCCGCTCATACTCGGATATCCACCAGCATGAGCGCGTCATGGTTGACGGATGGACCTACAGTCCGGAGCACCTCCGTAGCGGCGACCGGATACTCCTCGTTGATGATATCTTCGACTCGGGAAGGACCGTGAATCACCTGGTGGAGATCTTCCTGGAGAAGGGTATTCCCCGGCATGAGGTGAAGGTTGCCGTCCACGACTACAAGGTCCGCACGTTCGCAGGCGAACAGCTTCCCATACAGCCGGACTATTGGTGCCGGAAGCACGTGATAGACGCCCCGCACGACGACGTCTGGATCCACTACCTGAGCCATGAGCTTGTTGGACTCGTAGCTGAGGAGGTGCAGACCCACTACGGAAATTGCGAAGAGACCTCCAGAGTGATTCGGGATATACTGAGCGTGTGATGATCCGCCGCGGGCTTCTCACTGCGACACTCGTGATCATAGCGGGGGGTGTATTATATCCGCAGGCACCACCGTCTCCTGAACCCGGGGTGTACTCCACGTCAATTCAGGTCACCCCTCCGGCCGGAGTAGTACCGGAGACCATCCGGTATCGCTTCGCGGGTTCACAGGACCCCGAGTGGGTCACGTACGCCGGACCAGTGGAGATCACCGCCGTGCCGGGAGCCGAACGTCAGTACGTTCTCTACGCTCTCCATCCCGAAACGGGTGAGGAACTGGGTCCCTTTGGCTACACAATAGACCGGCGGGCGCCGGAGCCCCCACACATCACGCCACCACCGCGAACGTACCGCCGCGCGGTAGATGTCACCTTTGACGGCTCGGACACGATCCTCCTGCTCAAGCCCGGCGCCTCCGGGTTCCAGACGTGGGACGGCACCCCACTAAGCCTTGATCCGGGACCGGGGCGGCGCGAAGAGTACGTCATTTCCGCCTACGCCCGGGACGGCGCCGGAAATGCCGGCAGAACAACAATCTACCGGTACGTTGTTGATCGCACCGCCGAACAGGAGGTGGATCTCCGCGTCTTCAGCCCCGCTGCCGGAGCGTACGCCAATGAGCAGTATCTGATTGCCCGGGCACGAGGCGTCCACTCCATCGAGTATTCCACGGGCGGACCGTTCACCGCGTATACCGGTCCGGTGGCATTGCCCGGCGGATCGGAGCAGACGGTTACCATCCGAGCGCGCATGAACGACCGCGTGGTCGCCGAACGCTCGGTAACCTACAGTGCCGGGCTGCAACAGCTTGGCGGGTTTGACTTCTCTGTGGTGTTCACTCCGCGCACCCTTACCCCGGAAGCCTCAAGCGACCTGCAGTACCGAGTAAGCGCAATCCAAGACGAGACGTGGTTGCCGTTGCCGGCACACTTGTCGCTGGAGCCCGTTGAAGGTCTCGTCCGCCCGGTGGAGATACTCCTGCGCCGTCGTAGTGACGACACCGACGGACCTGTGCCGGTGTTCCGCTACGTCTACCTCTTGGACGGCTCCGTCCCTGATCCTCCGGCAATACACGTTGAACGCAGCATAGACAAGGCCCAGGTTGTCATCAGCAGCAGCGATGATCAGGACATCTACTATACCATAGACGGCACCGAGCCTTCACGTTCCAGCACGCCGTATGAGGGTCCCGTCACCATAGACATTCCCGATGATTCTGTTGGCTCGGTGCTTATCGCCGCACGTGCCTATGGCCGGAACGGACGAGCAAGCCGCATTGTCCGCGAACGTCTACCCTACGACACGGTCATCCCGGCGGCGCCGGTCGCGCGCACCACCACCTTGGGAGGGAGCAGGCTTCTTGTCCAGGCGAGCACCGCCCCTGAGGCGCGTCCGGACACCCGTCTGGTCTTTGAGACCTCCTATGGAAGCGCGGACGCACCGGTACCAACCCCAGAGAGCCCACAACTCAGTGAAGACGTGGTTCTCACCGTCCCGTATGGGATGACCCAATCGGTGAGCCTGCGGCTTGCCGCGGTATCCGGAAGCGGCAGGCTCAGCACGGACACTCCGCTTGTTGTCGCACTGCTTGATCGGCAGCCGCCCGCATCACCGGCAATCTTGGTGCAGGACCAGCAGTTCCTGCTCCGGGGCGAAGGTGACCTGTTCTATCGGGTGCTCAGAGACGGCGTCCCTACCACGGCGGAGTTCTTGCCGTATCTTGAACCGGTAGACGTGCCTGGTGAGGGCGGGCGGACCATCGCTTATTCGCTGGAGAGCTATGCCGCAGACGCCGCGGGGAACAAGAGCGCCATCGCGGCATCACGGTCAATATCTGTGCGCGCTCCAATCCCAACCATGCCGGAGATAACCGGAATCCCAACGGGCGGCCGCACCGCGCAACCCGTGCAGTTGGATCACACATCAACCGAGCCAGGCGTGGAAATCCGGTACACAATGACCACCGACGGAACCACGCCGCCAGAACCTGGTCCACAATCCCCGCTCCTGCAAAGAGTAACGGTCTCCGGCGCCGAGGACGAGGAGCACCTCATTCGCGTACGTGCGCGCCCCTTCGTGGCCGCAACCGGTACTGCGGGTCGGTCGGAGGAGGTAAGCTTCATCATCGACCGGCGTCCGCCACGCCTTCCCGAGCCGGCAATTGTCCGTTGGATTGATTCGGGGACGATGGCCGTGGTCACGCTTGATCCGCGCCCTGGGGAATCGCTGCTCTACCGCACTGGAGAAGACGGCGACTTCATCGCGTACCGTGACCCGCTGGTCCTGAGGCCGGAGGCCGGAGAAAACGTCCTCAGCTACTACACGGCCGATAGCGTGGGGAATCGCTCGGAACTCGTCCGCACAACCCTCTCACCGCCACAGCCTCCGTCACCACCTGAGATTGTCGGCGTGGATGACCAAGGCGTGTATCGTGAGAACCTCACTATCTCGGCGGCGACCGGCACCTCAGGTAGGGTTGTCTACGAGCTTGGCACGCAGACGCAACCGCCCTCTGACCCAACGCGAGGTTCTCCGGAGCTGGAAGAGCTTGTCATCCGAGCCGCAGCCGGAGAGGTGGTTAGGTACCTCCTGAAGGTTCGTTCCGTCTCCGAAGAGCCTGAGATCGCCTCTGCTGAACGCACGCCTCTCAGCGATACGGTTGCGATCTCCTTCACCGTAGACCGGGCTCCTCCGCCTCCGCCAACCCTCACGGAGATCACAGACGGCGGCGAGCGCACGGTCCTCTTGAGCACCACCGAAGGTCGGGCGTACTACCGCACGGATGTGGAGACGGAGTTCCAACCGGCCACTGGGCCGCTACGGGTCCCGATACAGGATTACCAGTCGTTCACCGTGGCCGCCTACGCAAAGGACGCAGCTGGCAATCGTAGCGAGACCGTCCGGTTCACCGTGTATGCGGATCAGAACGTTGTGTATGTCAACCCTGAATTCCGCGGCCGGGAGACCGGTGATCGAGACCGGCCGTTTACCTCACTCGAGGCCGGGGTTCGCGCAGCGAACTCACTGGAGGATCCGGTGCTCTTCCTTGCCGGTGGCTCCTACACGGCCACTGCACCCATTCGCGTAACACGTGCTCTGACGGTCATCGGCGGACTCAATCCCCAGACGTGGATGCCCGGCGGACATCCAACCATGGTGACCGTCGGACGCCAGTTTTCCTCCCGGTCTGCGCTGGTCACCGTGGCCGGCGGTACGCTCCGTGTTCAACGGCTGACCGTGCACGAGCCAAAAGGCTATCTCCAGAACCTCTTCATCAATGAAGGCGGGACCCTGGAGTTGGATGAAGTGACACTTCGAACCGGGGGCGAGGGCAGGGCTCTCTACCAGGCCCACGGAGCAACGGTTGCCGCGAATCTCACCGTTGAATCCGCTTTTGGCCGCCACTGGCCGCTGATTGAGGCCACAGGCGGCACGATGGTGCTCACCACCACATTGGTCACCGCCACCTCAGCTCGCGGCGATGCTGTTCTGCTCAGGTCCGCCGGGACAACCACCTCGGTTCGCGCAGGGACATTCGAGCTGGAGGGAGGAACCAGCGGACGCGCTATCGTGTCGACAGATGGCGAGCTGCGGATTGAGGATACCGCGCTCTCGGTCAGGACCGCGCTCAGCAGCGTCGTGGGCATAGATTCGGCTCGCTCGCGTTCAACCGTCGCCAACACCACCATTGAGGTCAGCGACGCTCCCGCGGCGGTTGGAGTCATACTCCGTCGCAGTGCCTCGCTTCTGACCGCGGTGGAGCTCAGAGTCTCCGGCCGCCGGTCCGTGCAAGGCCTCCTGGCCTCTGGAGGGGCGGTGGACATCCGTGCGGCGCATCTTCGCGCTGATGCGGAAACGGGATTCGCAGCCGGCGCAACCGGTGACCAGGCAGATCTCTCACTCACCAACACCACCGTCCGGGTTTCTGCTCCCGGCGACGCTGCCGGCGTCTCAGTGCTTGATGCTCCCTTGACCATTTTGCAGTCCGCAATTGGCGTGCGCAGTGGCACCGACGGTGCGGTGGCCGTCCATCACGGCGGTCAAGGCTCAGTTGTGCTGTTCAACAATCTCTTCTCCGGAGCTTCCGGTGGCGGCCGCGTCACCGGGTTGCATCTGGAGCGCCTGTCGTTTGCTCAAGCTGCAGCCAACGCGTACTGCACGGTTGAGCCGCTGCTGGTCGTGGATCGGCCTAACCGGGAAATCAGTGAACCGTCCGGTGTTGATGAGGTGCTGCGGCCTGAGGCGTTCGGAGGAGCATCCAGTATCCGTGTACCAGCGGCAGCGTTTTCCGACGGCCTTGAACTGACGGCGGGAGCGGTGCCGGCACAACTGATCAACGCAGGCGCGGACCTTGCCGCGGTCGGCGGTCCGGAACGGGATGCGTTAGGCACGCCGTTCGGTTCACCGCCGACTATCGGACCGATTGCACAGTAGGCGGCTACTCACGCTGCCACTGTTCGGGACCGTCATGTGAGTACAGCGCTTTCCAGAGACCAAGCTCCGCGGTTCCGGCGAACAGGATGTCTCCGTCACGCAGCACGAACTCGTCGTCCTGCCCGGTGGGAACCGGGATATCCGTACGCGCGGGAGATACGTGGAACGTGAGGATGGTGGCCCGCGATAGCGCACTGGCGTCGTAGTTGGAGTCGCCTACCGGAGGCGTGGTGAGCGCAACGGTCGCGTTCGCACCAACCTGTCGGTACCCGAATCCAACGGTTCCCACCACGAGTTCGTCCTCGCTCCCTCTGGAGACCAGCGCAAAGTCGGTGAATGCCAGCGGGTCGTCTTCGCCGGCCCCGCCGGTGTGCGCCGCTGTGTTTACGTTCCATGTCCCGCCGAAACCCTCGGCGCCGTTAACGGCCGAGTAGAGGAAGCCGTCTCGAGTCGCAACCCAGAGCTGATGACCGCCCGCCAGGCCGCCGTAGGTCAGGCCGCTCAGTTCCTGATCCACCGAGGGGCCGGGGTCGGCATCAGGCACCACCGACGAGCTCACCAGATCACTTGAAACAAACAGCCCGCGCGATGTGAGAAACCAGAAGCGGCTTCCGTCGTGGGCAACGTCATTGAGCGGAAATGCGGCCAATGCGGCCGGTACCGACAACTCGGTGAATGCGGCCGCGTCACGGGTGTGATAGACATGATACGCGCCGCCAGGGGCTCTCACCGACACAAAGAGCCGCTCGTCGGTCCCATCGCTCACCACAAAGATGCGTCCCAGCGCAACTGGCGCCTCCGTAGAACCGCCAACCACCGCGCTCTCCTGCGTCACAACCGGTGGGCCCAATGAAACGGTCTCAGCCAGGTTGGTCGCGTCTGCACCGCTGAGGTCTACCGGATAGATCCCGGACTCATCACCATCAAGGTTCGCAAACCCGGCGTAGACCGTGCCGCCGAGCGTGGCCACGGCGTTTGCCTGATAGGGGTTTGTCTCGGTTCCGGGACCGCTCACAGCGGACCATTGCGTCTGGATATCCGTACCGTCAACGGCCTCCGCGGAGGCCCGCACGTAGAGATCACCGGCCGCGGCGAAGATGTACCCTGAGGTGCTACCTACCGATCTGACGTTGAGCTCGTTGCCCAAGTCTCCATCATCAATGATGGCGCGCTCGAGCTCAATACCTTCCAGGATGCCAACCTCATGCTGGGTACAGGCGGTAAGGATGGCCGGCGCCACAATTGCGGCTAGTACAATTCGTCTCATGGGGTCCTCTCAAAAGTGGTAGAGCGCGGATAGCGAGAATTCCAGGTAGTTGCCGATTCGCGACGAGTCGCTCCCGGCTTCGCTTCCAGGGAGGTAGATCTGTGGGACAATCCAGTACACCGCATTGAGCCCGAATGCCCATTGGGAACTGTAATTCCAGTACAGCCCCCCGCCGAGTTTCACCACCGGATCTATCTTGAACTTCTCCAGGAAGCGGGAGAAGTTCACCCCCAGGCCTACGCTGACCGGAAACTCATACGGAAAGCGGCGCGGGATGTAGGACCAGCGGGCGGTTACCGGCACCATGAACAAGGCGTGCCGGTTTGCGCTCATGGCGATGCTCCCGCCAACCTCAGCACCGACGGTCATGTCTTTGGACAGGTAACTCTCCCACCGGAGTGCACCGGCGGCTCCCAGTGAGAGATTGGGGCTCGTGACTCCTTCCGGCGAGAGCATATTGAACAACGGGAGAAACAGGCCCATGTTGATGGAGAGTACCTGGTCTCCAAGAGAGTAGACCGGTACATACGGCTCTGGTTCACCCTCGGTTATCTGAGACCACGCTGGAATCAGGGCCACGAGGAAGAACAGGACTGCAAGCACGAGCTTGTGTTGATAGTTCATAGTTCGGTCACGATAGTAGCACGCAGCTTGTCCGGATATCAACTTGGTTGCCCCGTCGGCCCATTCATGGTAACACTCTCACCATCATGTCAGCAACGCGCATTGACGGAACCAAAACTGCCGGGGATCTTCGCTCAACGGTCAGGCGTCACGTCGCTCGCCTCGCCAATTCCGGCCTTCATCCCTGTTTGGCCACGGTTGTTGTGGGGGACAATCCCGCCAGCCTCTCCTACATCCGAGGGAAACAACGGGCGTGCCAGGAGACCGGCGTAGAAGGCATTGACGTACGTCTGCCGGAGTCCATCTCTCAGGACGACCTGGTTGCTCAAATTCACGAGCTCAATGGGCGCACCGACGTACACGGCATCCTTGTTCAAGCACCGTTGCCGCCACATTTGAGCCAGGAGGCCGTGGTGGAGGCAATCCTGCCGTCCAAAGATGTGGACGGATTCCATCCGCAGAATCTTGGCAACCTACTTCGCGGCAATCCGGCCCTCCTCCCGTGCACCCCGTTCGGGATAGTCGAGTTGCTGCGCCGCAGCAATATTGCCGTCTCCGGGAAGCGAGTCGTGATAGTTGGACGCAGCTTACTGGTGGGGCGTCCGCTTGCGGCACTGCTGATGCGCCGAGGCATTGATGCCACCGTCACCGTCTGTCACAGCGCCACCAAAGATCTGGAGAAGCACACACGGTCAGCACAGATCCTGATAGCCGCCATGGGCCGAGCAGAGTTCCTGACCGCGGAGATGATCGAGCCCGGATCAGTGGTGGTAGATGTCGGAATAAACCGCGTGGCGGATGATACGCGGAAGCGAGGGTACCGATTGGTCGGCGATGTAGACTATGACGCCGTAGTCGAGATCGCATCCGCCGTTACCCCGGTTCCCGGCGGCGTCGGTCCCATGACCGTTGCCGTCCTGCTGCTCAACACCATCCAGGCGGCGCAAGGCAACACCACGGAGACCCCGCTCGCGGACCTGCCTGAGGACGGATCGTGTGGTTGACGTTCAGGGCCGACCGGACGAGCGAAACGTACCCATCAAGCGCGTTGGCATCAGGAACCTTCGCCATCCGGTAACGGTCCTGGACAAGGCAAACGGGACCCAGCGAACCATCGCGACCGTCAACCTGTTTGCGAATCTACCGCACCATTTCCGCGGAACCCACATGAGCCGCTTCCTTGAGGTTTTCAACGAGTACGTAGAGAACATTCACATGCGGCACTTCCTGGCCATGCTAGACAGGATCCGCGTCAGCCTGGACGCCGAGTGGGCGTACGGCGAAATCGACTTCCCGTACTTCATCACCAAGACAGCCCCGGTCTCAGACCAATCGAGCATGATGGACTACCGCTGCAGGTACATTGGCGAAGTGGGGCCGGAGAAGCGCGACTTCTTCGTGGGGATCGATGTACCGGTACTGACCGTGTGTCCGTGCTCAAAGGAGATCAGCGACCGCGGTGCCCATAACCAGCGTGGCACCGTTACCGTCACCGCCAAACTCGGTCCATTCTTCTGGATAGAGGATGTCATCGCGCTGGTGGAGGATTCCGCGAGCGCGGGGCTCTTCACGCTGCTCAAACGCGAAGACGAGCGCTACGTTACCGAGCGCGCCTATGACCACCCGGTATTCGTGGAAGACCTTGTCCGGGAGGTAGTGGTCCGTCTGGAGCGGCTACAGCAGTTTCCGTGGTTCAGCGTTGAGGCAACGAACTACGAGAGCATTCACCATCATGACGCGTTCGCGTACGCCGAGCGCGGAAACCCTGAGGAGCGACTGATCCCATGAACAGAGTGACCACAGTTGACGACGCGCTGCAGATCAAGCGCGTATTGCTCAGCGTCTCAGACAAATCCGACCTGGAGTTCTTTCTGCCCCGTCTGTGCCGCGCCGCGGGACCCGGACTTCACATCTACTCCACCGGGGGGACCTACCTCAGAGCGAAAGAGATCCTTGCCAAGGACTTTCCCGAGACTCTACAGACGGTCAGCAGCTATACCGGGCAGCCGGAGATGCAGGGCGGTCTGGTGAAGACTTTGGACTACCGGATCTATCTGGGATTGCTGAGTGAGCCGTACAATGAACACCATCAAGCAGACCGCCAACGCCTTGGAGCGTCGCTGATAGATATGGTTGTGGTGAACTTGTACCCGTTCCGCAGCGTTGTATCGCGAAACGACACTGATCTCGAGGACGCGCGAGGAAACATCGACATTGGCGGACCGGCGATGCTCCGTGCCGCCGCCAAGAGCTACCTCCGCGTTGCGGCCGTCTGCGACCCATCGGACTACGAGAGCATCGCATCTGAGCTGGAAAGCTCAGCAGGCCGGCTTGCGCTCAAGAGCCGGTTCCGACTGGCTTGCAAGGCGTTCGGTCATACCGCCCAATATGATCGCGCGATCGCCGACTACCTTGCCCAGACCGCGGAGAGCGATCTTGCGACCGTCTATACCATTCAGGAAGGCAAGTGATGAGTATCCGATCCATGTATCGAACCGTCCTGACGGACCCGTTTCCCCGAACAATGGAGATCACCTTCCGGGATGAGCAACAGCGTCAGACACTGATCTACGAAAAGGTCACCTGGAACGTAGATGGACGGGATATGGGGCTCCGCTATGGTGAGAATCCTGACCAGCCGGCATCGCTCTATCGACTGGTGAACGGAAACCTCTGCTTGGGTGACGTTGAGTGCATTAAGCCGGGTCGGTACCTTGCCTCAGATGTCGAGCTGCTTCAGAGCGGAAAGCACCCCGGCAAGATCAACGTCACGGACACGGACAGCGCACTGGGCATCCTCAGGTATTTCACGGATCGACCGTGCACCGTCGTAGTCAAACACAACAACCCCTCGGGCGTGGCGTTGGGTGATTCGGTAGCGGAGAGTTATTCTCGCGCCTATATGGCTGACCGGATCGCCGCGTTCGGTGGTGTTGTGGCGTGCAACCGAGAGATTGATCGGGAGACGGCTCAGGAGATCGCGGACACCTACTGCGAGGTGGTTGTGGCGCCCGAGTACGCCGAAGGCGCGGTGGAGATCCTTGCCGGCAGAAAGAACCTACGGATCCTGCGAGTCGTCGCCATGGACCGACTTGCCGAGTTCGTTGGGCAGCGCGTGGTGGACTTCAAGAGCTTGATCGACGGCGGACTGATTGTCCAGTGGTCGCAGGTTCCGAAGCTGCTGGACAAGTCGGCACTCACCCCGGCGAAGGTTGACCACAAGGGCACAACGTACCAGATCACGCGAGAACCAACGGAAGCTGAGCAAAACGACATGGTCTTTGGTTGGCTGGTTGAATTCGGCATTACAAGCAACTCTGTCATCTATGTAAGAGACGAGGCAACGGTAGGTATTGGTACCGGTGAACAAGACCGTGTGGGGGTGGCTGAGATTGCGCGCGATAAGGCCTACCGGAAATACGCGGACCGCCTGGCGTTCCAGCGTCACGGCTGCGGCATCCATGCGATATCGGATCACGAGACTCGTGAGGCAATCCGGCGGGAGGCGAGCGATGCCGGAGGAGGGCTTCCGGGGAGCATCATGGTCTCCGATGCGTTCTTCCCCTTCAAGGACAGCATCGATATTGCCGTGGAGGAGAGGATCGCGGGCATCATCCAGCCGGGTGGCGCCATGCGGGACCATGAGGTGATCAACCGCTGCAATGATGCAGGCATTACCATGGTCTTCACCGGACAACGCTCATTCCGCCACTAAGCATATTTACGATTTGGCGTACCGCCGGTATTATCAGCATCAGGGGGTTCAGTGAATGAGTGACGGCAGAGAGATCGTCCCGACTCGGGCGCTTGTCAAAGAGGGTACCAAGGGAATCGGTGGCATCGCCGGCGGGGCCGCGTTGCTGATTCTGCGCGCACTGACCGGTACAATCCTGGGGCCGATTTTCGGCGGGATCCTGACCATTGGCGGTATTGGTGTTGCGGCCGCAAGCAAGGAGGACCGTGTCGCCGGCGGTGTGGTAGCCGGAGTTGGGGCGCTCACGGTTCTATCCAGCTTTGTGGGATTCGGCAGCACGCTCCTTCTCGTGGGGGGGCTCGGGCTGTTGGGCGTCGGCGGTTTCAGTCTCTACAAGTTCATCAAAGGGCTGAGGTCGAGGCGGTAGGTCCGTGCCTTGGCGCCTGATCGGATTCATCCTTCTTCTCGCACTCTTTCTCGCGTTCATCGCGCTCAATCTTGAACATCGGACAGACATCTCTTTTGGCGTTGTCACCATAGAGAACGTGCCGGTGTTTTTGAGCCTTTTCGGCGCCTTTGTGCTTGGGGTTTTGGTGGCGTTGCCCCTGACGGCGCGCGCAAAGACCAGGGGTTTCAGAAGACGCCTGAAGAAGCAATCAAAAGACGCCTCCTCCAAGCCGAAGAAGAAAGCAGGAGGACGGCGTCGACGTGATCAGTCACCGCAACAGGAAAACCCTCAATAGCGCACGGATTTGGCTCGTTGCGGTGATCCTGCTGGTAGCGATAGCGTTGCCCCCGGAGGCACAGACCGAACGCCGGTATCCCGACGCTCGCGACACTGAGAACACCCTTAACCGGCTTCTTCAGACCCCGGAGGACCCGACGTGGGATGACCTGCTACTCGGGGCCATCGACACCGCCTCCGGGCTACCGTCAGCGCTCTTGCTTCTGGAGCAGTTGGCCAACGAGTTGCGCAGCCCGCAGAGACTCTGCCGGGTCCACCGGCACACCGCAGTGCTCAAGCGCGCAGCCGGAGACGTGGCGGCCGCTCAGCAAGCGTTCGTGCAGGCGTACCAACTATCCGGAGGCGATGATCTCCGGAGCCTTCTTGACGCGGCAATCATCATGCACGATCGCGGACTCGACCGGGAGGCAGAGGCCGCGGCCCGGATTGTTGTGTCTCACGCACAGGAGTACCCGCTCAAACGCCGCGCAACGATCCTGGCGGCATCCTGTATGGCCGCCGGCGGGAATCGCGAGCAGGCACAGCGGCTGATGCGAACACTCGCGGACGTAGACGATGCACGACATGTAGAGCCCGAGGGGCTGTTCCTCCTCTTCCAGCTTGAGATGGAAGCCGGCGTGTCCGGGGCAGACGGTATGACACTCGAGCAAATTCGCCGCTTGTTCCCCGGCGGATTCCTGGTCCAGACCCTCCATGGGGCAGGACCGGAATCCCGCATACCGCCCAACGTGCAACTGACACCGCGGCTCTCCGCGCCCGCACTGCCGGGTTCACCGGCGGAGGTACCGGCCGCAACCCCGGTTGCGGCCGCAACCGGGGTTGGCGCTCCCAACGCAGACGCCGTTCAGCTGGGGTCATTCACCGAACAGGAAAACGCCCAGCACCTACGGACCGACGTGGAAGCGCTCGGGCTTCGCGTAGAGGTCCTGGCGCCGCCGGACGGCGAGGCACCCACGTACCGTGTGGTGGTTCGGCAGTCTCAGGAGCAATCTATAGTGGAGATCATAGCGGTACTAGAAGAAGCCGGCTTTGCCGGCATCCCGGTCACTCTCCCGTAGACGGGTCGGGAGTATCCACAAGCGACTCAATCTGTTCCATACGGAGAACCGGGTCTCCCGAGGCGCTGAAACCGTCAATCCGAACAGTCCCCGGAGTGAGCGTGATAGTACGCACAATGCGCGTGGGAGCCGTTTCTTCGTCATACGTCACTCGGTATGAAACGGTTTGGGTGGGCAATCGGTTGACATCAACGAACTGCAGCTCAAGGATCGTGACCCCGCCGAACTCATACAACACGTATCCGCCGCTCCCGCGCAGCGGAGCAGATCGGAACGCGAACTCCGCATCACCAAATACGAGCTCCACGCCATCATCGCTGCGATACGGTCCGCGCAGCTCACGCTCGGAGATGCGCGCGGGGGATCTCCCCCCCGAGGCCACGGTTGTCTGGAGCTCGCTGCTGAGCCGCTGATACGTCCCGCTCAGGTTCACGGTGCCCTGAACCGTAACGCGGATTTGGTTGAGCGTCTCTGCTCGCACCATAATGAACTTGTGGACCGACTCCAGGCTCTCGTTAGTGGCAAGAACCTGCAGATCGCGACCGTAGACCGCCTTCGCCGAGTCGTCCCAGACAAACGCCTGCTGGAGATGACTGCTGTAGAAAAAGACGATACTCCGGTCTGCGACAGAGAATGACACCAGCCGCAGCTCTTCTCCATCGTATCTATACCACGGCCCATCCAGGAACTCCTCAAAGTGTTCAACGCGGCCGGAAAAGAGATCACGCAGACGCGAATCCTGGATCTCTTCACTGGGAATGTCGACTTCCTCGCCGGCGACATAGCTGCCTGCGTCGAAGCGCCAGTAGTACGTGGTCTGAATGAGGTCAAAAACGTCATCTGACGTAGTGTCGCGTCTGCGTACGATGATGGGGTAACTCGCACCGCTTGTGGTCTGCATGTTCTCATAGGCATCCGAGCGCGGCACGGCTGCAATCTCAATGGACACGTCCGCGCGAATGGACGCGACGGGCTCGTAGGAGAGGCCCAGACCGAGTGCCGAACTAATGCGCCTGAATACGTCCAGCGTCTGCTCGCCCGCGGCGTTGATCCCAAAGCACACCAATTCCATCTCATGGTCACCAATGAGATCGTCCGTATATACGGTGAAGCTCCGCACGCTATTCGCCGCGGTTGCTCCTTCCCATGCACGAATCCACGCGTTCCGCACGGGGTCGAACGCCAGCACCAGAAGCCTGATTGCATCGCCCTCGTCATCCCGACGTTTGAACACAACGATCTGTTCCTCCGTGTCCGTCAGATCTAGGTTCACGTTGTACACCTGGGCAACCGAGTATTCCGCAGGAAGGTGGACGTTGACTTCCTGCGGGGCAGAGGGCGGAGCCGGAGGTGCCTGCCCATCAGTTGAAGAGGCGAGCGGGACGCTGCTTGAGGCTTGCGGGATGATGGAGCGGCCCGGATCCGTCAGCTCATCCTGGACCGATCTAGTGCCGCACGAGCTCAGCACGAGCAGTGCGGCGAATACCGCGAGCCCGCGAGCGGTCACCGAGTAGGTGCCTATCATAGTCAGCGTAGCGTACCGAAAACGCGCGGCTCTGTCACGGAGGGAGCGAATCTTATTGACACAACCTTTGGATTCTTGGCGGAATGGTGTATGGAGACCAGAGACCTCTTCCACTGCATTTCGCCGCTCGATCACCGGTACTACCTGGCCAATCGGGAGTTGTTTGACCACCTCTCCGTGTACCTCTCCGAACACGCTATGGTGCGCTACTGCACCCACGTGGAGACCGCGCTGCTGCGCGCACACGTTGAGAAAGGAACCGTGGTAGACCGTGACCGTGCGTCATCCCCTCCGGCCGGCTATAGAGAGTTGCTTGCAGAGCTTCCAAACCGGATCGACCCAGAAGCCGTGTACGCCGAAGAGGCGCGCACAAAGCACAACATCCGATCACTCGTGAACGTCATCAAGCGTGCGCTTCCAGAGGCGCTCTCCCCGCTGGTCCACCTTGGGGCAACGTCCGTGGATATCCTGGATACCGCGAACGCCATGCGCATCCGGGACTGCGTTCGGCAGGTGGTGTTGCCGCTGCTTATGCGCGTTACAGAGAGTCTCATCCGCATTGCGGAGAACCATGCTGAAACGGTCCAGGTGGGACGCACGCACGGGCAACACGGCGTGCCTATCACCTTTGGCTTTGCGATTGCAGAGTACGTCTCGCGACTCGGTACCACCGTACAGACTATTGCGGTCCGAACCCAAGAGCTCCGCGGCAAGATGTCAGGGGCCGTTGGAGCGTATAATAGTCTTTCTTTGCTGACCGCCGACCCGCGTGGCTTTGAGGAACTGGTCCTTGGATACCTGGAGCTGACACCCGCTCCTCACTCGACCCAGTTGGTGGAACCGGAGCCGCTCCTGCGGCTCCTTCTTGAGCTCAATACTGCATTTGGGATCATCGCGAACCTGGCCGATGACCTTCGTCACCTGCAACGGACGGAGATTGACGAGGTGCGCGAGTACTTCGACCCGGACCAAGTGGGATCCTCTACCATGCCCCAGAAGCGCAATCCCTGGAACTGTGAGCACATCAAGAGCCTCTGGAAGGCGTTCATGCCTCGCGTGATGACGTTCCATATGGATCAGATCTCAGAGCATCAGCGAGATCTCACGAACTCCGCTTCCGGCCGTTTTGTGGGGGAGTTCATTGCCGGTCTAGTGGCCGCCGCCGAGCGTCTCCGCCGAGTGCTCGACGGCCTGGTGGTCAACGCAGACCGCATGGCGGAGAACCTGCGCTCCAACGGTAGCTCGGTGTTGGCTGAGGCAGCCTACACAATCCTCGCAGCCCAGGGCCACGCCGACGCACATGAGGAGGTGCGCAGGCTCACTCTGGAAGCGGACCGAAGCGGCTCCTTTGTGGACGCGCTGAAGGACAACCAGTCGCTGTGGCCGACGATCCGCGATCAGCTGTCGCGCATTGGATTGCCGGAAGACTTCTTTGATGATGCCTGCCGCTATACGGGAACGGCTGCCCAACGGACACTCGCTATCGTGGCCGAGTTCAAAGAGCGAATGAAAAGACTCAGTGAGGAGCTTTCTACATGAAGATTGAAGAGACACTTAGCTACGACGACGTCTTGCTTGTTCCCTCGTACTCCGATTTTCTCCCGGGTGAGACCTCGGTTTCCACGACTATCCTCCCGGGGGTGGAGCTCAACGTGCCAATAATCTCCGCCGCGATGGATACGGTCACCGAAGCTCGGTTGGCGATCGCGCTTGCGCTCTCCGGAGGAACCGGCGTGATCCATCGCAACATGCCACCAGAACGCCAGGCGGAGCAGGTTGCCGTGGTCAAACGCTTCCTGAATTGGGTAATTGACAACCCGGTAACCGTCGCGCCTGAGCAGACCATTGCGGACGTTGTTCGGATCATGGACCAGGACGGCATCTCAGGACTGCCGGTGGTCAGCGAGGGGAAACTCGTTGGGATCATCACCAGCAGAGACATGCGGTTCTGCACGGACACAACGTTGAGCGTGCGCGAGGTCATGACCGCGGATCCGATTGTGGAGGTTGGCCAACCCGACTATCAGAGCGCTCAAGAGAAGTTCAACGCACACAAGATAGAGAAGCTGCCCGTGGTAGACCAGGAGGGCAGGCTGACCGGCCTGGTAACGGTCAAAGACATTGAGAAGCACAACAACTTCCCCAACGCGGCAACGGACAAATCCGGGCGCCTCCTTGTGGGTGCGGCGGTCTCTCCCACGGATCTGGACGTTCGAATGCGAGCGCTGTGTGACGCGCGTGTAGACTTTGTGGTTCTTGACACCGCGCACGGAGATAGCCGGAACGTGATGCGGGCGATCTCACACATCAAAGAGCGCTTCTCGGTTCCGGTTGTGGGCGGGAATGTGGCAACCAGAGAAGGGACCCGGCGGATCATCCAGGCGGGAGCGGACGCAGTCAAGGTGGGCGTTGGACCCGGAAGCATCTGCACAACGCGAGTCGTTGCCGGAATTGGCGTTCCGCAGTTCTCCGCGGTGTTGGCCGCAGCAGAGGAGGCGTCAGCCGGCGGCACTCCCGTCATTGCCGACGGCGGCATCAAGTTCTCCGGTGACCTGGTCAAGGCGATCGCCGCCGGTGCTCACGCGGTGATGATCGGCAATCTCTTTGCCGGCCTTCGCGCAGCACCGGGTCACGAGATCATCTTTGAGGGACGC
>CAYTGY010000039.1:0-17498 GCA_964437265.1 uncultured Spirochaetaceae bacterium
GCCTCCTGGTCGATCTCGCTCTTGAGCGTGGTCTTCAACGACTTGTACGGATCACCCGCGCCCAGGAAGTACGCGTGGCGGATGAAGAAGCTCTCCTCGTTGTAGTCCGTATCGATGAACCATGTGGCGATGCCCTCCGGCCCGCTCGAGCGGATCTCGCCGGACTGCGGATGGAACACGTCAACGCCGTTGATCTTGACCCGGATCTGGTCGTCTCCTTCCTGGAGGATCTCGATGTCAGGTTCGCCAAAAACGACGAAAAGGTTGCCGCTGCCGGTGTTTGCGAGCTCGTCCGCCATGTGGAGGTCTGCGTTCATGCGGGCCTTGAGGATGGGGATGCGGCCGAGCTTGGAAAACTCGGAGGACTGGGCGTCGTAGTTGAAGGCGCAGGCGATGAGGACGTCGAAGCCGGCGTCGCCCGCCTCTCGGGCGGCTTCTACGAGATCAGCTCTGCTCACGGTGCCAAACTCGGGGCCAATGAAGATTGCGGCGCGGCGCTCGGCTTCGTTCTCGCCTTCGGCGTAGCGACCTTCGGCGCAGACGAGCTCGCCGGGCCAGCCGGTGATGCTCGTGAAGGTGATCTTGTCTTCTTTGTGCGCCTGCTGGACGCCGCTTCGCTTCAGGTTCTCAAGGACAACGGTGGCGAACTCTGCTTCTTCCTCGCGACGCTCGCCGTAGGCGGGCGCCGCCTCGGCCGCGGCGTCGGCCTGAACGAGCTCTTCATCCTCGTTGATGGCGAGCACGCGGTGCGGCGAGAGGCTCTCCACGGTGAAGGGGCCCGCGACGCGGACGCGGGTCTTGTCCTCGTACGGCTTGTCGTAGAGGTGCTCCTGGTCGGCGTTGCGCTCGATCGATGCGTCGATGGCCTGCTGCCGCTTGACGCGGGCGCGCCAGAACGCTTCGAGCGCCTTCGTTGCTGCCTCGGGCCAGTCGGCCGGCGCCTCGCGCGGGACTTCCCACTCGAGCAGCGCGTTCGCGGGCGCGGTCTCCCCGGACGGGAGCGTGACGGTCGTGTCCTCTGGAGCAGTGAAGTCGACGTTCTGTCCGCTGCGTCCGCCGGTTTCCACCTTGAACGCTGTGGCGTGTCTTTTGAGCGCGGCGTTGAGATCGCTGAGCGCGGCTTCCACGGCGGGCTGGTGCTCTTCGTAGAGCACGTCGATCTCGGTGTTGTTCGCGATCAGGCCCGACGTGATATACGGTGCCCGGACGTATACGAATCCCTGCCGGATGTCCCCGTACGCAGGCGCCTGCGGCGGCACGCCCCCGCTGATTTCCGCCTCTTTCATCCGCCCAGGGGCTGAGTCCGCAAGCAGATAGTACGAGTACCGGGCCCCCATAAGCCGAGCCCGCGCAAGCGCCAGCGCCACGCGCGACGTGTCGACCGTAATCCACCGCCGCCCCCACTGCTCGGCGACATAGGCTGTGGTGCCGGAGCCACATGTCGGGTCGAGGACGAGATCGCCGGGATCTGTCGCCATGAGTATGCAACGCTGGACGATGGTTTCGTTCGTTTGGACGACGTACACTTGGTTGGAAGCGCCTCCGAGACCGTCCCACCAGTTGGATATGGATTTGAAGGGAAAGTCATCAAGATAGCGCTTGAAATCGAGTGCTGTCCTGGTAGCCACCAGCCGTTCGGCCGCCTTGACCCGCGCCATTCCGGACATCCGATCGCCGGCGCTTCTGCTTGTGTGGCTCCAACACCGGCCACGTGGCGGTGTCACTGCCACACCGTGCAGCACTATCGCGTCCATCTGATTGGCTCGTGAACCACCATTTGTGATCGGCCACGGCCTGAACAGCCGCGCGTCCTGGAACTCGACATCAACACGTTTCGGGTAGAGACGAAAATCCAGTTTGTCTCCAGTCTCGTCCCGGTAATTCTTGAGGTTCTCTATTCGGCCGTCTACCAGCTCGACTCGAGAAAACTCGTCGATGGTATCTGCGTCGATCGCTCGCTCTTCGAACAATTGCCTGAACTTGGGAGCGCCTGTCGATCGCGGCTTCTTCGTATACCACAAAACGTAGTCATTCACGGGATCCATGAATGAGGATTTCTGGCTGCCTTTCTTCTTCACCGCAATCTCGACAACCGCGCACTCTTCACCGAATACCTCATCGAGCAATGCTCTGACGCGATGAACGTTCTCATCGCCGATTTGTACGAAGATCGAGCCTGTTTCGTTCAACAGGTCGCGCCCAACGCATAGTCGGTCACGTAGGTATGTCAGATAGCTGTGAATTCCGTCGCGCCAGGTGTCCCGGAACGCCTTCACTTGCTCGGGCTCGCGTGTTATGTGTTGGGCATTGCCATCGACGACGTCTGTGCTTGTGGTGCTCCATTGCCAATTCGATCCGAATCGAATTCCGTACGGCGGGTCAAGATAGATGCACTGGACCTTGCCTCTTAGGCCCTCGCGTTCGGCGAGGCTTGCCATGACCTGGAGGCTATCGCCCAGGATCATGCGGTTTGTCCAATTGCCCTCGTGCTGGTAGAACTCCGCCGTCTTTGCGGACTCCGGGTAGCCGTTGAAGTCGCTGAACAGATCGATTTGCGGTTGCGCGTCGGTCTCACGCTCGGCCGATCGGCTCATCAGATCGTCGATCAGGACCTTCGGATGGACCTTCTCCTGGATGTAGAGCGGCGGCGCGTCCACCACCACGTCCGACCAATCCTGCTCGTCCTTCCCCCGCCACACAAGCTGCGGGTCGAGGTCGCGGTTTCGCCGCTCGTAGGCCAGGCGAACCGCGGCGCGCTCGTCGTCCGAGAGGACCGATTGGAACTCCGCCGTCGGGATGTTGACCCGCTTCGCGCCGCCGTGAGTGATCGTTTCGACTGATTTGCTCTTTGCCATATCAGGCTACTCCTGTGGAGACCAGCGTTGCAGGCAGCTGCGTAGCCGCTTCAGAGCCGGGTCCGTGCACCGCGAGATGCTGATGCGCCCCGCAATGCTCGCGTACACCGCCGATGAGCGTGGAACCTGGCATTCACGGAGGACCGCCTCGAACGCCTCCTTCGGCCGATCAGGCTTCCCTTCGCTTGAGACCGTGAATCCAGCCGTGGACACCCATTCGCGAATGCTCATCTCGTGAGGCCAGGCGAGCGCCGGCTTGAGCGCGTTGTCGCTCCCCCAGACCCATGCCTCGGGGGACTCCTGCGCTCCGCTTCCTTCGTAGTCAAGAACCATAAGCGCGTGCGAGTAGACGCGGCGCCTGAGACGAACGACCTTGGCGCCTGTGGAGCGTACGCCTCCGTCGCGCTGAACATGCTGCAGAATCTCGAACGTTATCGGCCGGACTCCGAGCGACTCGGGCCGCCCCAACCCCGCGCGGATCGTGTATTCCATGTTCTTGTCCGCAACCAGGACAATCAGATCCTTCACCGCCATCAGCTCAGGATCCCCGATGCGAAGAGCACACCGAACTCAGGCTCGCCCTGTTTCCAGTCCTGAAGCGCGGGGTGCACGTCGCCTGACACGATGTCCGTCGCGCCCGACGCATCCTTTGCGAAGCAGAGAACATCCGCCGGATCGAGCATGTTCAGTGCAACCGTACTGTGCGTCGCGAGCAGGACCTGTCCGTTGTATATGGAGGAGAGCGACTGCATCGCGGTTTCTATTGCGCGTGGGTGAATGCCGTTCTCCGGTTCTTCAACCATGATCACGCCGGGGGAATCCTTGATGTATGCGAGAATCGTCAACGCGAGCAAACGCAATGTTCCGTCGGAAACGAGCCAGGAGGGAACCTGAGCGCCTCCGGAGTAGTGGATCACGGTATACCGATGACGGTCGTCCTGGCGTTCGACGACCGTGATGTCTTCGACATCTGGGAGCGCCGTCCGAACGTGGTCGATCCATTGCTTGAATCGGCTCGCGTCCTTTCTTAGTTCATCGACCACCCATGGAAGATTCGAACCGTCCGGGACAAAACCGCGTCCAAGCCCGGGCGGGCTTGCTTCGCGCATGCGGATGCTATTGAGAGCAAGGTTCTGGATCCCGTCCGCGAGGAGATCGCGAAACCATGGGGCCGCGTGAAAGTTCTCACGATCCGCTGGGATGTTGGCCACCGCGGCAATATCTCTACCGAGCTTGAAGGAGGGGTTGTACGTGTTTCGACCATCCGAGTAGTAGTTCGCGTTCCGGCCTGGGCGGTTTGTCAGTATGCTCTTCCGACCCTTCCCCGCCTTGAGAAACAGCGTGGGAGGAGGCACCGCTGGTGCGGGGAAGAGCTCTGACTGGGTCCGCGTTGCGGGGGTGTCTGTGATGAGCCAAAGCACTTCGTGATTTAGGCCTAACTCATTTGATTCGACATCCATCCCCACTTCTATCTCATAGCGAACGTGGGTGTAATCCGCCAGATCAGGCTTGAGCATTTGTCGGACTGAGTCCGGAAGGCGTGCCTCCACCGCGATCTGGAACGATTCCCCCTCGCCGAGCCAGAGGATGTGGTGAAAGCTCGCGCTACGTTCGCGGACGGCGTCAACGACTTTGCCTCCGCCCTCCGCAAGCTCTCCTAGGAACGCAATAACGTCCAGAAACGTGGTCTTCCCGCTGGCGTTCGGCCCAACCAACGTGGCGAATCGTCCCAGCTTCTGATCAACATAGCGAAGGCACCTGAAACGTAATGCCTGAATCCGAGTGAACATGGCTTCAGCCTATTCCTATCGCGACACGGGCGCAATGCTGAATGTGTTTCCCACGACCACGCCGGACCGTCGCGCCGCTTCCGCCGCCGGTCCAGTGTTTGTGGTGATGGTCGCTCTCACTCTCTTCCTCCACGCAACGAGTCATGCATCATTTGACGCCTGTATCGCACCATCCACAAGTTCTGCAAACTTCTCCTCCATATCCCAGACATCCGTGAACTCGGCAAACTGCCATCTGCCATAGCTTCGGAGGTTGTTGACCCCTGGAACCCAGTAGGCGCGCATTGTGTTCGCCTTCTCCTTGGCATCTTCGCCGCGGTAGCCTTTGACCTGGGGGAAAACGTGTCTCGCGACCGTCTCGTTCTGGACTCATTGCGCGGACGTGAATCGTCTGGCGTGGCGGTCGCGGTTCTGCGACCACCGGCTTGGCTGTGAAGTCGAACGGAATCTCCAGGATATGCGTGACCGTGTTCGCGTCCCACCCTTCGGTGAGCATCGAGACCGAGACCGCGCGCCTGATCTGCTCGCCGAGCCTGCCAGGCTTGCCCACAGTGTTCATCACTTCGCGCAGAAGCTCTTCGTCCGAGAGGCTGTGAACGTTCGTTCCCGTGTCTTCGGAATCGGCGTGATGAAATCCGCCGGTCTTCGCTTCTTCAGGACGTTTCCGGTGGGTTGCCCGTTCTCCAACTCCCAATGCTGCGTAGGCCGCTCATATGGATTGTTGAGGACCGGATGGCGGAAGAAGTCGATAGTGTTCTCTGTTACTGCACTCATGATCGATACCGTCCGCCGATCGGAGGCCTACCCAGGGGCCCGCCGCTCGCTCACAGCCGCGTTGCTCCACTATCGCAAGTCTCCACTCTTGTTAGCTGTTATACCACATTGCGCGATGATCGCGACAGATGACGTGAGTGCTGGAGGGATCGTTTGTGGGTAGGGGCGTCGGCGGACGGCACATGGCGCGACCGAGAAGACGTCTACACCTCACCTGCTCCTCTCAGCGGCCCTCACAACTCGACGAGAAGGAATCCGGGTGATGCGTTCACGTGAAAGGCTTGCTACAATGATCCGTGTGTTCTGGTCATCTTGGATGAGCGAATAGACGTGCCGGCTGTCGAGGAACCGCGAGTACACTGCAATGAAGTTTTCGATCGATGACGCGGGAGCAGGAAGGTTGGTGACGGCAAGTGCGATCAGCTCTCCCAACTCGGCTCCCGCCTCCCGTTGCTGCTGCAGGAATCGGCTCCGAGCCACGTAGCCTTGTGCCTCAGCGTGAGTCTGTGCGAACACGGCATCCAGAGCCCGCCGGAAACCGCTCCACTCGTGCAACGCGGCGAGGCCGGCTCCGACACCCTTCATATCCCTCTCTCCGTCAGCGACTTTTCTCCAGCCCTCCGGGACGATGGATAGGTTTCGAGCAAGAGCTGCAATCGCATCTCTGCTGGTAGCCGGTCCGGAAACGGCAGTCCCCAGCGCGCACATCGGCATGTCGGGATTGGACAGCTCGTTGACCGCCATCAGACGCTTTGCCACGCCAATCGTAGTCCCGAATGCTGCAAGTTCACGGTATCTGGCGTTTCCAATGGAGTCGACAAGAATCTCGCCATGGGTGACACCAATCCTGAAGCGGTAGAAGCGCTCGAAGGCGAAGTAGAGATTGCACAGTCCGTGCATCAGATTCAGGATTCCAACGTCCGCCGGCGGGAGGCTCTCCTCCTCCGGGTCCGGGAGAATGAACATCACCTCGTCTCCGATAGTCTTGTCCACGAGGCACCAACACGATGTGCACTCATCGATGACACCCTCAAGGAACGGGACAAGAAAGTCGCGAACGCCGGTCGGGCTGAGGTTTGTTGTCCTTTCTGAGTAGCCTACCAGGTCCACAAAGCCCACGTATGCATTGAACTGTTTCTGCCCGATGGTGTCGGCGTACTCGGTAATGTGGGCGTTCTGGTCCAGGGACTTTGTGATGTAGAGAGGCAGGTCACCTTGGTCCACAACTTCGCCCATCCGATGGCGAATCCACGCGTGCAGGGATCTGTCTGCGATGATCAACTTGTCCTCCTTGACACTGGTACGCCGTTGCCGGTGGTTCTTCGCCGAAGAGCGATCGGTAGTCGGCACGGTAGTTCGCCGGCATGTCATCCACGGCGATCCAGTACCGGACGGTGCTCCGTACGCTCTCCATGGGGATTACCCCGCCGACCAACATGCGCTTCATGAGCTGAAGGGTGGTCATTGTGGGTGCATCAAGCTGTTCAGCGAGCTCACGCATTTCCACGTCATCCGTTACAATCGGGGCACCAAGCTCAATACCGTAGGCGAGGCATGTGATGTCGAAAGGCGACGCGCCGTTGTCCAGTCGTTGTGATAGGCGAATAGCAAAATCATAGGTCGTGTTGATTCGGTTCTTCGTCTCGGCACGCAGTCTCCAACGACACTTCTTCCGGTTTTCCACCGACTCCGGAGTGAACGCCCAGTCAAACTCATGTCGCAGCCTTGGGTTCCGTTGCAGCTCTTTGTAGAGACCCGGGAGAATCCACAACACGCCCCCATCCTCGCCCGGGATCTCCCTTGACAGTAATGGGGCGAGCACCATGCCCAGGCGGAGGTATGCATTCGTGTCAAGCAGGATCTTCCGCTGCATCGCCTTTGAGCGCTCCGTAGACTGCCTTTGCGTCGACCGGGCTGATGCTCATGAGCCGCTGGATGAACGAGGCCCCCCTATTCGTGGTGGCAATCAGATCTCGGAGCGCATCGAAGAACGGGGTCTGGAACACCTTCGTGCAGCGGACCACGTACTGCGCTGCGCTTGCGCTGTCCGTACCAAAGATGATCTCATCCACGTCGCGAAACTGCTTGTGGAAGTTGGTGGTCGCCGCGTGGATGTCGATGTTGATTGTAGAGTGCCCCCATTCTGCGGCGGCCTGGTTCATTTGAGAGAGAACCGTCACCGGTGAGACAACGAAGTCTGCCGCGATGTCTTTGATCTTGTTGATCCTTGCCCCCGGCGATGGGGACCTCTCGACATCCGGCAAATACTGCATCGCGATTCGGTTGGGGAAGAGGAGTTCTGCGGCAAAGGCGTCCGCGAACACCTCGCCCTCGTCATCGTGAAGCCCTGGCGCTTTTACGTGGGCAAGCTCATGTGCCATCCAGAACTTGAAGTCCATGACTTTGACGTCAAGGTTCAAGAAAACCCATGTGGTCAGAGAGTCGGGTAGGTGAATGCGAAGTGCGTTCTCATGGTTTTTCTTCCTGCCCCACATGACCGGAACCAGGATTGCGTTGACCTCGGCGTAGAACGCGATGATGTCGGAGAACTCGACAACGTCATCCGTCAGATCCATTCTTCGACGTATCTCATTTGCAGCCTTCCTCACGTAGGCTGCTTGGGGAACCGGCGCGACGAGTGATGCAGGATGGGACAGTACCTCAAACGGCAGATGCGGCACTAGGTTTCGGAGCTGATACCCCATGTCTCTTGCCCGCTCGTAGTCGCGTTCCGTGGTCCTTGTCGATGCCCTTTTTCTGAACGCTACGAGCGGTTCCGGTTGGGCCGGCGGACCGTACAGATCATCGAACTTGAGACTCAGCAGCTGTGCCAGACCAAGCACGCGGCGTGGCCGGGGTACTGACTCGCCCCGCATCCACTTTGACACCGCCTCACGAGAAACCTGCAGCCTCTCCGCCACGTCGCTCTGCGACAGCCCACTTCGTGCCATTGCCTCTGATATCCGGGCGGTATCAAGCTTCATTGCGTTCATGGTCTGAAGACAGGCTATCACGTCGCGAGTCGGATGTCAACTTTTGTCAACTTTGCTGACGCAATCTCGAACGCGCAACCGTTGCATCCCCCGTTACCGCTCCGCCTCAACCGCCACCATCCGACCCAGCAGCGGAAAGTGGATCACGCACTCGCGCACCGGCTGCTGCGTGGCGGCCACGACCGCCGTTCGGTACCATTCCAGCTGAGCCCCATAGCCTGTGGCGACGCCCAGTGGGTCCGGTCCCGCGTACGCCTTGTGGTCAATGATCACCCAGCCGTGAGCGGTCGAAATGAGCAGATCGATCCAGCCTCGAAGCTCCTGGTGATTGGGCAGGCGCATGGTGACCGGGTGTTCGCGGTACTCGTCTATCTCGCCGTAGCGCTCACGCAGGAAGGAGTCGAAGTTCCTGGTTGCCGACAGGAGCGAGCTGGCTTCGACGCTTGAGATCCCCCAGCCATCGAGCAATACGCCGATCCTTCGCAGAACCATGTCTGGATCGCGGTCGCGGAAGGTGGGGGCAATACCGAAGACTGCGTGAACCGCATTGCCAAGATCAGTTGCCTCTGCTGCCTCGGCGTCGTGGTCGGCGTGGTTCGGTTCACCGACCGTGACTCCGGCCCCAGTGCGTGGAAGCTCTACTGGAATGTAGGTCCGCGCTCCGTTGTGTGCCGCGCCGCTTGCGGTTATCCAACGCGGGACTGCCTGAGCGTCTTTCCGCGGTGGCGGTAACGTGGGGCGCACCACGGCCGCGTCCTCGGTGAGGTCTGCAACCTGCGCCGGCACGGGATCAATGCTGGTGATTCTGATCTGTACGTCCTGGTCTCCCACCGGCAGCGAGACTGCGCCCAGCTCGGTCGGCCACTTGATGAGCGGTATTCCCTGTTCATCAGTGAGGACGCGAAGCCAGGATGCCGCGGGCGTGGAGAAGCCCTTTGCGCTCTGGTTTCTGATTGCGAGGATCAGCTGATCGCGGGCACGGGTCATCCCCACGTAGAGCAGCCGCTGTTCCTCAGACCGTCGCGTGGCGATCACGTCGGCGTGCTCAGGCGCATCGCCCACGAGTTCGTCCAGGAGATGGTTCAGCGCCGTGCTCCTCTTCTGATCGCTGAACGGCCACGGCCAGTAGCGGAGGTGGCGGTTTGCCGGCGGATCGAGCGGATCGAACGTGCCGGAACCGACCGTGGCGACGCCGAACAGGCTCGAGTCGTACTGCTTGTCGAGCTCGGCGAGGATGACCACCGGCCACTCGAGTCCTTTCGCGCCGTGGTAGGTGCTGACCACACACCCGCGTGACGGATCTCCCTCGGCTTGCCCGCACTCAAGCTCCTCCACGTATGCCACGAAGTCCAGCAGCGTCGCCGGTTCGTCCCCGGTTTGGCGAAGCTCCTCGTACTCGTCCACCAATCCGCGGAGCCGCTCGATATTCGCCCGCCTCCGGTCCGGCCGACTCCACCGGTCGGCTGCCTCCATCACCCGCGCAGCGGAGATTGCCGCGTCCAGAAGTCCACGCGGGGAGAGGAGGGTGCGCCTGGCCCGAAGCTCGCTGATCGCCTGGGGAACGGCTTCTTGCCGCCATTCCTCGAGTGTCTGTTCCGGATGCTCGAGGAGCGAGGCGAGCAGGCGGTCTTCGGGCGCCGCGGCGCCGTCTTTGGTTGGGGTGAGCAGAACAAGCTCGGCAAGCGCGATCGTGTCGCTGCTGTCAGCAAGAAACCGCAGCGCCGCACATGTCAGTTGAACCTCGCGAGCGCCGGTGAGCGTCCCGGAGGCGACGCGTGTCCGAACGCCGCGCGCCTCCAACGCCTGGGCAACCCGTTCACAGGTGGAGTTGGTGCGACAGAGAATCGCGATATCGCCAGGTGAGAGCTCGCTGTTCTGTCTCAGCAGGTCATCCACACCGGCGGCGAGCGACAGCGCATCGTCGTCGTTGTTCCTGCTGTCCAGGTACCACGCTGCAACCGCCCCTCCTGCCGCTTCACTCGCTCGTTTGTCTGGGATGGTGAGCTGCACACGCTCTGCCGGCTGATCGCAAAACGTCTGGCGGAAAACCGCGTTGGTGAACGCAATGACCGTCTCGCGTGATCGCCACGAGTGCTGCAGGGTCTCACGGATATCCAGGTGCCGTGCCACGCCGTTCATGAGTGAGGAGTCGGTACCTCGAAAACCATAGATCGCTTGTTTGGGGTCGCCAACCCAGATCGACCTACCCACAATCCGGTTGATTTGCAGAAAGATCTCGAGCTGGATTGGGCTGGTGTCTTGGAACTCATCCACCAGTACCAGATCCACGCGTTCTTTCACGCCTGTGCGGACTGCCTGGTTGTGTTGCAACAGCTGGAGAAAGGACGTCTCTAGATCCACATAGTCCAGAAGGCCGCGCGAGCGCTTGTACTCGGAGAAGAGCGTCAGTGCCTCAGCGGCACACGCGTAGACGCCTGAAACTAGGGTCGTGAAGTCCTTGGCAAACGCCGTCGTACGGAAGAGCCGGGATGCAGGCTCATTGACGGACTCAACGAGCGGGGCAGACTCTTTGGTGCCGCGCATCGTAGCCAGGGTGAGCCAGTCACGCCAGCGAATTGAGCCCTCCGCATCATAGCGTTCACATACCTCACGAATCGACTGTGTCGCCTTCTGTGTTCCCTTTGTCGGTTCTGAAATCGCCATGAGGCCCTGCAGGACGTCTTTCGCCGTCGCAGTGAGCTTCTCCGGCGTGGTACCGGTTGCGTGCACAGGGTCGCTACCATCATCTTGATCGTGATACTGACCGCTCAGCCGCGACCAGAGCGCAAGCGCTGCGTCCCGCTGGTTTGCCAGGGTGTTTGCGCCGAAGCCGTTGATCCTCGCCTGGTCGACCAACTCCTTGACGTCGTCCTGCCAGTCGGCTTCCTTTGCGAACCCGGAGCCTCCGCCGGTCCGACAAAACCGCCTCGCCGCCGCTTCGAGACCGGCCTGGTGCTTTGTGATCGCCTCATCAATCGCAATGACGAAGAGCCGTTGGGCGTCCTGCTCAGGGAGCATGTCAACGGCGGGAGAGATTCCACTGTCGATGGCGTACTCGGAGAGGAACCGGTTGCAGAGACTGTGCACCGTGCCGATGTAGGCATCTTCAATCCGTGTGGCCTCATCAAGGCCGACTTCGGCGAGCAGCTTGAGCCGGACGCGGCTGGTGAGCTCTGCGGCTGCGTTCACCGTGAAGGTGGTTGCCATGATCCGTTCCGGTGGTATGCCGCCTTTGACTGCCTCGACGATGAGCTCGGTGAGCCGGTAGGTCTTGCCGGTTCCGGCGCTCGCGCTGATCATCTCGATACCTGACAGCGCGTTCATGCATCACCTCGTTCACGTCCGCAAACCACTGCGAAATCGCAGAACTCGCACGGGGGCTCCTGATAGACCTGATTGCATTCGGCCGCTCGCGCACGCCGTGCGGTGGCGTCGGTGTCCGGCTCTTGCTCCAGGAGGCCGCTGACCGTGACCACCCCGTCCCGGTGAAGTTCCTCGAGCGCAGCAGCCACCGAGCGCTCTGTATGGTTCCACAGGCTCTTGGTAGTGGTAACCGACTCCACGGCCTGTTCACCGGCAAGCGCGGAGGAGGTTATCAGCGTGCCGGGGGGAAGCAGGAAGTAGCCGGTCCCGATGGCAGGCATTCCGCGGTTGTGCTCGATCAAGTGGGCGTATACCGCAAGTTGGACCGCCTCTCCGTCTTCCACCATCTGTTGGTAGTGGCTTGTTCCATACGAGTACTTGAGGTCCAGAACGAACGGAGCCGAGCGTGTGTCCTGCAGCTCCAAGTCGGCGAGTCCAACCAGCGTGGTGGTGATCTGCGTGCCGCCGGCGGCGATCTTCCACGGGGCGTCTAAGAACTGCTCGGCATGTGCTACGGTCAATCCTAGTCGCGCGATCGCGTCACGCAACGCCGCAATCGCGCGGCCCACCGTCCGCCGGTGCCGCAACCGTTGCATCCGTCTTCCGGGAAGCAGGAGCTCTGCCGCCATCTCAGGAAGAAGCCGATCAAACAGTTTCGCGGCCAACGCTTCGCCGGAAGCCGGAAGCCGACCGTCCTCCAGGTGCTCGGTCGCCAAGGTCTCGACGATCTTGTGCGTGAGCATCCCGAGCATCTGGTTCCCCGTTGGAAGTGCGGTGCCATAGGTGCGTCCGAGCTTCGCGTGTGTGTTCAGCACCCACTGCATGGGGCACCCGAGCAGCGAGCGGATCGTTGTAGACGAAAGGCGGTCCGGGAACGACACGGTTCCCGGCTCTACCCGGATGATAGAGGCCGCACCGCCGGTTGTCTCCGGGGGCATCGGTGCAAGCGCGATTGACCGGCCCGGAAGCGGCGCATGCATTTGAAGCTCCCGCGTATCGATTACTGATAGTTCACCGCGACCTCGCGCCTGGGTCTCTGAGACCAGCGGGTGCGGCGAGGTCGGCTCGCCCCTGAGCCTGGTCGGCAGAACGAGTAGGAGTTCTCGTGGCCCGGCGGTGAGGAATCGTTCGGTGTGGAACCGTTGTCTGCGACGGGTGTCGGCCGGTGTCTCTATGGCAAATCCGTGACTTGCAAGGATCGCGTTTTCGGCTTGCGTGAACCGCGTTGTTGCCGATGCGACCGACGCCACCGGGTTCCACCAGATCAGACGCGCGGTTGTCCCACGCACGCTTTCGATGCTCCGGTAGATGGTCCATGGAGCCGCCCCTTCCTCGTTTGCCACGTCGGTCGGCCGCAGCACGCTGTGAAGAACACTCTCGAGCAGCCGCCGTGGAACTCGGGCACCGTCGTGGGGAAGGACAATCGCCAGCGCCTGCTCCAGCTCTTGGCTCTGTGCGACTACAAGGCGTGCGAGTGCATGCTCCTCTGTGCGGGCCATCAGACGCGAGCGCAGCCAGCCAAGACGCTCAGTGAGTGCCTGGAGCGGAATCCCTTCGTCCTCATCGAAGAGCTCCGTTGAGAACCATCTGTCCAGGCGGTCTGCCTGGATATCACCGCCGGCGGCACGGATCTGCTGGATTGCCTCCTGCCATTTGCTCCCGCCCACACCTGGATGCTCTTCGAGTGCGTGCATGATCCGGGCGCCCAGCCCGTGGGGAACTAGGTCGGTCGCCAGCATGAGGAAGTCCGCGATCCTCTGCGGGTTGACCGGCTTCCAAACAGTGGCGATGAGCGCCGGAAGAAGTTGAAGATGCCACCGCGCCGCGGAGGCGTGCGCGGAGCCGGTCTGGGGAAGCCCATGTCGTGCGAGGGTGTTGTCCAATGCGTCGGCATCATGCTCAATCAGCAGGCCCACGTCCGAAGTCCCTCCCTCTGCGTGGTTCGCC
This sequence comes from uncultured Spirochaetaceae bacterium, assembly GCA_964437265.1. Taxonomy (GTDB): domain Bacteria; phylum Spirochaetota; class Spirochaetia; order DSM-27196; family SLST01; genus CAYTGY01. Next base: position 13,723 of record CAYTGY010000039.1, read on the forward strand.
ATCAGAGGAGCCAGGTACGCACAGACGTACTGCGCGGCTTCCCATTCGTCCTGCACATGCAGGAGCGTGACCTCCGGCGTCCCGTGACCGGCGTGCTCGGCTTGCTGTGGGAAGCTGACGCTACTTCCGCATGCCGACAACTTCGTCATCACCGCCCTCCAGATAGGCGGGAGAAGCGTGTAGGGGAGGTTAACGCTGATATGAAGGTCCGCGACCTGTGCCAGTCGGGTCTCCTTCGGGGTTGCAAGAACCTCGAGTACGCACGCAAACCGGTCCGGATCACCACCGGGCACTCCGGTCGCCGCGTCACAGAGGTCGATCATTACGGCCGGCCGTGCGGTCGGATTGTGCTTGGTCTGCCCGCCATTTTGTGATGCCGCGCCCAGAACGGATGCGGCGATCGACGCTTCCCGAAGCTCGTCGACAACGCTCAGCAGCGCCCCGGCGGTTGCCCATCCGTCGGTGGCAAACGATTGATGGAACCAGCCCAGGGCTTGGTCGATTTCAGCAAGCACCCGGTACATCCGCGCGATCCGCTGTGCCCGATCAACGCGCCGTGAGGCAACCCCGCACCGCGTCTCCAGGATCTGCAGCAGACCGTCGGGACCGGTCCGTAGCTCGCCCAGCACCGCTGCTTTGTCGCTCCAGCTTCCATGATCACGTTGATATCCAAACTCAATATGCACCCCAATCCCCCGGTGTCTCCCGATGGTATCACATGGCCCGCCGGTGTCGCACTGCGGTGAGCCGGGGCTCGACGTAATCGGTTGAGTTGTAGCGATCGTTTCGAGGCGGTGAGATGGCACAGGTGATGGACACAATCATTGCACATGATAAAGAACTTCAAGGACGAGCTCACCGAGTGCATCTGGCAACGGCAGCGGGCAGCGACCACCGACTACGGAGATTCCACGGCCAGGTTGATCACGTAGGTGAAGTCGAACGGGTTGCCGGTGAAGTCGATGTGCGAGGTGGCGGCGAGGCTGCCGTAGTAGATCCGCGTTGTGCCGTCATGGAGCACGGCGTCTACGCCGACTGAGAAGCCGTCTCGTTCGAGATCGCTATCCGGGTCGCAAACGATCGACCGCAGGCTTGGGCGGGTAAGCTCGGTAGGTGAGGTGCCGGTCGCGCGCCAGAAGCCGATGGTCGCGTTCGGCCCAAGCCCCAGGTTATCCACCTCACTGGGGTAGTCGGCGTTGTACCAAAGCTCGTAGTCGGACTCGGGGCGGACCACGACCGACGGCTGCGCGGTGAAGTCCATTGATCCGCGACGGACTGAAGAGATGGGGTTGCCCGTATCAGCTGTCCAGGTGATTCCGTCGCTCGATCGTGCAAGGCCTATGCCGCCGTCCACGTCGCCGTCGTCAGCATCCAAGCCGATCACGGCAAACCACATCAGTAACTCGCCGTCTACGATTGCGAGCTCCGGATCGCCGACCACTCCGGTCGTCACGATCCCCACGTCGCTTCCTGAGCCACCGGGCGCATACGCGGGCATTGAGTCCTCAACGCGAAAGACCAGCCCCTCCTTCCCGTACGGCGAGGCAGCCGATGCGACGCGTGTGAATGAGCGGCCGTCGGAAGAATAGGCCACACCAATCTGGAAGCGCGGATAGTCCTCACCAAGTGGGTCCTCGTTGATATTTCCGCCTGAGTAGTACAGTCGGTAGCGTTCCTCCGTCGAGGCCTCGGGATCGATCACCACACACGGGGTCTCCGTGCTGGTGTAGTCCCATGCATCGTCTGCCGCGGCGTGATCAAGCGCGAGGTCCTCATCGACCACCCAGCTGAAACCGTCGGAGCTCTCGGCGGCTTTGATTGCGGTGAAGAACTCATTCCGGGCGAAGTAGCCCACCGCAAACCACATACGCCACGTGCCGGTCAGCGTGTCGTAGAGTACGTCGGGGTCGTTCACGCTAATCGCCACCGGTCCATCCGGATACACGGCGAAGCCTGGTGTGATGACCGGATTCTGTGCGTATCGTGTCCACGTGTCTGCCTGTTCCGGTAGCTCCGGGGCGCTCCCACAGGCTGCAAAGAGGAGCAGCGCGGTTGACGCGACCAACACTACCTTTGCCGGTATCGTGTGACTCATGCCTCACATTCTACCCCACTAGTCGATTTCCGCCCGGCATACCTAGTCGTTTTGCTAGGTCCGAACTAGTAGTCCTCTGAGTGGCGTTTGTCGCAAAGTGGCACCTATGCTGGTCTCTGAATCACCGTTTGACCGAGCACGGAGAAGACGAGATGCAGAGACGATCGCACGTTGTCGTTGCGTTGGGCTTGCTGATCGGGTTCGCTGCCAACGCTGACGAGAACAGCTTGACCGACACTGATGTGAGGGAATGGTTTGAGCTTGGACACGGAGAAGGCACCACGAAACGATGGTCTACATCATCGATCGTAGCGATTTCATCGCGCTTCTGCAGCTTGAACCCTTCGACATCGGAGAGCTCTACGAGGTAAGCAGGGTCTTGCCCTACAGCGAGCTTGAAGCGCTGGCATTTCCGGGCAGACGTTCCTCAGTGTTCGATGATTGCACGCCTCGTCGCGTTACTGACTCCGGCCTCCGCCGTGCGCGTCACCCGACCACACCCTTCCCCGGTAGCACCGTCTTCAGATAGTCGTCCGTGGCCTCGAAGATCGGGTCCGTTTGGTTCAGCTGCTTCATCAGTGGGATGATCTTCGTCCGAACGCCCATACCACGGGAGTCAACGTACCCGTAGTCGCGAAGTATCTCCATGATGAGCGTGTTCCTCGGGGAGCGCTGACCGGCTATCATCTTGCGGACGGTCATCGAGTTCTGAAGCTTGCCGGGACTGATTACTTCCAGTCGGTCGGCGTAGTTCGTGACCTCAATATCAACCGATCGTGTCCAGTCCCGGTGAGCCAGGGCATTGATGACCGTTTCCCGGATCGCTTCCCACGGATACAACCAGGTCTTCTCCCGTCGCATATGCTCGTCAATACCAGAAGACTCCCGCGCAACAATCGGCTTGATGGACGTCAAGAAGCGCCTGGTACTCCTTGTCCTCGCCGGCGAAGGCCATCACCCGCAGGCCGGCTTGCGGAAGAAACCGGCGGGGTGCAATGCCAAAACACAGGAGACCCGCAACCGAGCACACCGTGTTTCCCATGCCGTCTTCGGCCATCAGTCCGAGGCCAAGCAACCGTTCAATCCACTCGGTGTCGGACGTGGGTATCTCAGGGTCGCCGATAATCGAATCGAGATAGTAGCCGATTCTATCCAGATCGACGGAGGCCAGGGATGTTCCGGGAACCGGCAGTGCCTCGACGTTATTGATCAACCGTGATCTCTTCGTAGAAGGGAATGATCGAGGGGTGTACCTTGTCCCTGAATACGTTCAGTACCCACTCTTGGGTCTGTTCTCGCTGGAGTCCGGTAACCTGGCCGTCGTCCTCCACGCCCAGAAGGATGCGGCCTCCCTGGACATTGGCAAAGGCGACCACTTCTTTGGCGAGTTGCTCGGGACGAACGTCATCTCGCTTGAACTCGACGCCGGAGTTTTCCCCGTTCGCTATGATTTCCCACAATTCAGATTTCAACATATGTCGCCTCAACGGTCATTGTAGCCTGACGGCCGTTAACGTCCAAACGCTCGTCCACTCTTCAGCCTGCGGTCGAAGAGAATCTGGGCGCATCCCCGCGCCCAGGCGCGGGGACCGGGTGCTCCGCTTGTACTCCTCGGGGCCGCCGAGCCGCGGGCTCCTTCCGGCTCGCTCCGCTCCGCCGGTCGCCCGCTGCGGCCCCTGCG
>CAYTGY010000040.1:0-17327 GCA_964437265.1 uncultured Spirochaetaceae bacterium
CTTGGGCCACCATCCGTCGCTCGTGATGTGGGGCACGAACGGGAACACCTTCGGCTCGAGTCTGAACATGGACCCACGGAGCCTTGGTCGGCGCCGTGACGCCTGGCACGACGTCGGGTACTGGCGTACCCGGCGCGAGCAGATCGGCCATGACGTGGTGGCGATGTTCCATGAGCTCGATCCGTCGCGTCCGGTCTTCATGCACCACGGTGGCGGGATCGGCGACGTGCATACGCTCAATATGTACCTCAATCTCGCTCCGCTTCAGGAGCGCGAGGAGTGGCTCTCGCAGTGGGCTGCGGACGGCGAGTTGCCGCTATTGATCGTCGAGTTCGGAACACCGCTCCATGTGTCGTTCATGCGCGGCCGGACCGACTTCGGCGGCGGCATCCAGAGCGAGCCGCTTCTGACCGAGTACTGCGCGATCTACCTTGGCCCGCGAGCGTACGAGCTCGAGTCTGCCGAGTACCGGCAGGAAATCGTGGATACCCACGTGGGCGGACAGCGGTTTCGGCCGTGGCACATGAACCCGGTGCTGGACGCCGCTCCGGCGCTCCAGGAGCTCGAGTGCCTGTTCATCCGCAACACGTGGCGGAGCTGGCGGGCGTTCGGGATGAGTGGCGGCATGATCCCGTGGAATCACGCTCACGGGTGGGTCCGCGGGCCGGGGGACGGCATGCGCGGCATTCGTCCTGCCGGCAGGGCACTGGTGGACACGAACGGGCCAACGCTCGCCTGGATCGCCGGTGGCGCTGGCGGCCACGGCGCCGACCGATCCGACCACGGCTCGTTTACCGCCAAGGACCACAGCTACCGTCCCGATCAGGCAATCCGCAAGCAGGCGGTGCTCCTGAACGATACGAGGCGTGACGCTCCATGGCGGATCGAGTGGACGGCAACCGTGAACGGCACGGCGGTGGCGTCCGGGCAGGCCGAAGGTACGATCCCGACGGCGGGCCGGCACCGAAGTGAGATCGCCTTCGTCGTCCCGGCCGAGGAGTGGTTCGCGAGTGCCCGGACTTCCCCGGACGGCGGCGTTGTCGGACGCGGGGCGATCGAGCTCGGCGCGGTAGTCGGTGAGACCGTCCACGCGGACCGCTTCGAGTTCGCGGTCGTCGCGCCCGACCGGTTCAAAGCACACGTCGGCACCGCCCGCCCGGTTCCCGTCATGGACCCGCACGGGAGAACGCTCGATGCACTCAACGCCGCGGGTATTGCCGCGGATCCGTGGGAAGAAGACACACCGGCTGTGGTCGCGCACGAACCCGGCGGCGTCCTCGTACTAGGCGAGCGTGCACTAGGAACCAAAGGCGAGCTGCCGCCGGGAACGGCCGAGTTCGTCCACGCCGGGGGTCGCCTGATCGTGCTCGCGCAGGAGCGCGCGTGGCTTCGCGACCACGGCTTCCGCGTAGCCGAGCACCTCACGCGGCGCGCGTTCCGCGTGAACCCGCAGCTGCCGCTGTGGACCGGGCTCTCAGACGAAGAGCTCAGCGACTGGGCCGGCGCGAGCACGCTCACCGAAGCGTATCCCGTCGTGCCGCCGGGTGACACGCGACTCGGGAAGTGGTGGTTCCCCTACCACGGCTACCACTGGGGTAACAGGGGCGCACTCTCGAGTGCGGCGGTCGAGAAGCCCCACCGGGCCGGTTGGCAACCGCTCCTCGAGTGCGAGTTCGACCTTGCCTACAGCCCGCTGCTCGAGCTTCGTTACGGCCAGGGCCTCGTCACCCTGTGCACGCTCGATCTCGCCGACCACGCGGCGGAAGATCCGGTCGCAGAGCTGCTGCTTGCGCGGATCGTCGGGTACGCGGCATCTGCCGCGCCAGTCGTCGCGCGCGAGGTGTTTCTGGTGGGAAACGAGGACGACGCGAGTCTGCTCGAGTCACTCGGCGTTCGGTTCACGGCGACTGCCGACCATCGCAGCATCGCGGGAGGATCGATTCTTGCCGTCGGATCGGAAGCACCGCTCTCCGACACCGATCTCGAGGCCGCGATTCGCGCGGAGTCGACGATACTTCTCCTTCCGCGCACCAGCCCCGCGGGGCCGCTGGGACTCAGGCTCGAGCAGCGGCGGCTCGAGAACGGATCGCTCAAGCCGCCGGACTGGCCCGCGTGCGTCGGGCTGAGTGCATCGGACCTCAGGTGGCGCGCTCCACACAACGCATGGTGTGTGACGTCTTCGGGCGGATGGGAGCCCGGGGCGAACGGACTGCTCGGCCGACTCGATCTTGGATCCGCAGAGGCGATCGCCTTCCAGATTGATCCGCGTCGGTTTGAGACCCAACGGTCGCCCTACTTCCGGTTCACGCGGTGGCGAGCGATGCGTGCCTTCACGCAGCTCTTCGCGAATCTTGGCGCGACGTTCGACGCAGATGACTGGGTATTCGGCGCCCGCGGCTCACGGCCCGCGTCGCTCGCCGGCGAGTGGCGCATCCTCGCCCGCCCTCAGCTGGACGCGTCGGGGGAGGTGGCCCCGACGGTGGATGCCGGCCCGTGGAGCACTCTCTCGCTTCCCGGACCGTGGCAGCATCAGGCCGCCGAATGGTCTGATCCGGCGCACGAGATCATTGTCCGCCGGGATATCACGATCCCGTCAAGCTGGGTGGGGCACGATCTCATCGTGTCGCTCGGAAAGATCGACGATTCGGATCACACGTACTGGGACGGACACCGGATAGACGTAATGGAAGAGAAAGGTTTGTGGCCCCATAATATGCCCCGCGTCTACCAGGTACCAGCCACCGTCGTCACCAGTACTCGAGCCGTCCTCGCGGTGCACATCTCTGACCGCGCCAATCGCTACGACCGCGTGTGGAACGGCGGTTTCGTTGGTCCGGCCGAGGACATGTGGATCCGGGTGCGGGAAGCAGGATTGTACGCGGACGACTACCGGCACGACTACGTCTATGGAGATGATCCGTACAGGTATTTCAACTGGTAGCGCGTTCGGACGGAGAGCTTGGCCGCGTGCCTCCATTGCGTGGTACGCTAAACACGCGGCGGCTTGAGGCCGCGAACACCCGAGCCGGATGAGGAGCAAACCCCATGAGCGATCGACCAAACGTTGTTATCGTAGTGACCGACGACCAGGGCTACGGCGATCTCGGATGTCACGGGAATCCCCACATTCGCACGCCAAGCATGGATGCGCTCCACGCCGAAAGCCTCCGCCTCGCCGACTTCCACGTTGACCCTACCTGCTCACCATCGCGGGCAGCATTGCTCACCGGCCGCTACTCCCACCGGGTCAACGTCTGGCACACGATCATGGGACGGAACTACCTGCGCGAGGACGTGCCGACCATGGCAGACGCATTCCGGTCGGCCGGCTACCGCACCGGCCACTTCGGCAAGTGGCACCTTGGCGGCCACCGCCCGTTTCGCCCCATCGACCGCGGTTTCGAGGAGTGGCTCGGACAGGGCGACGGCGGTACCGGTTGCATGACCGACTACTGGGGGAACCGACGCGTAGACGACGTCTACCTGCACAACGGTCGCAGAGAGCGAATCGCCGGCTACGGCCCCGACGTGTTCTTCGATGCGGCGCTGGAGTTCATCGCGCAGCACGACGATCGGCCCTTCTTCGTTTACCTGGCCACCTACATACCGCACGACCCGACCTCGATCCCGGACCCCTCGTGGGTGGACTCCCATCGCAATCGCGTCCCGATCGAGACCGCGTACTTCTATAGCTCCATTGAACGGGCCGATCACAATCTGGGCCGGCTTGGCTCTCGCCTCCGCGAGCTCGGCCTCGAGGACGACACGATCCTCATCTTCATGACCGACAACGGCACCGCGCAGGGTCACCGCGTCTTCAACGCCGGCATGCGCGGCCACAAGGGGTCGGTCTACGACGGCGGTCACCGGGTCCCATGTTTCGTCCGCTGGCCGGCGGCAGGTATCGCCGGCGGGCGTGACGTGGCGGGATTGACCGCACACGTCGACCTGTTGCCGACGCTCGACGAGCTCTGCTCGCTCGGCGTCACCCGGGATCGAGCACCGGGGTGGGACGGGGTCTCGCTCGCCGGCGCGTTGCGCGAGGCCGGGAGGGACGCACCGGAGCGAACGCTTGTCGTGGAGAGTCAGCGAATCCGGCACCCGCAGAAGTACCGCTCTCGCGCGGTGATGCGTGGCCCGTGGCGCCTGGTGGACGGTAACGAGCTCTACGATCTGTCCACGGACCCGGCGCAGGAGCACAACGTACTCGGCGAGAACGATCGAGTCGCGGAGGAGCTTCGGGCGCACTACGAAGGCTACTGGGAGTCGGTCGGGAAGGCCGACGATCTGTACGGGCGTCCGCTCATCGACCCCACGGACCCGGAGCCGGTGGTACTCTGCGCGGAGCATCTCTTCCCGGACGCCGACGACGCGATCGTCTGGAACCAGCAGCACGTCCTCGTCGGCAAGCCAATCACCGGCCGCTGGCCCGTTCTCGTAAGGCGCGCGGGTACGTTCCGCATCGAGTGCCGGCGCTGGCCGGAAGAGGTCGACGCGCCGATTCGAGGCGTCCCTGGAAACGATGAGCCCGGCCCCGAACCGGTACGCTCCGCCGCGTTCCTGTGGGACGAGGAAGTTGACGACACGCTCTACGCCGCGCAGGATGGGGGTGTCGCCACTCCGATTGACGTTCGCGCGATCCGCGTACTTGCGGGCGGGCGCGAAACGGTTCTCGCCGTTGGCGAGGAAGCTTCAGTGGTGTCGACCGAGGTCGAGCTTCCCGCCGGCGACCAGTGGCTCGCAGCCGAGATGCTCGACTCGGACGGCGCGGTCATCGGGTCGGTTTACTACCTGACGGTGGTCTCACGCCGGGGCTGAACGCACCTTGTTCGGCACGCGTGACGGTATCCACTATTATCTACATTATCTCCAGCCTGAACCGTGCTCGAGCACGAATCGAGCCCCGAGGGACCCCCGAGGACGATTTTTGCACCACGTTATCAAGAATTGAATTCTTTCGAATCCCGTCGGATGGGGCTACGCTGCGGCCAGGTTGAAGGAGGAACGGGTGGCAGCTGGCAAAGCTGGAGACTCTGTCGTGACAGTGGACGGCACTCCAATCGACTTCAAAGCGATCGTGCGTCGGCAGAAGAGAAACCGGATCCGCGAGAACTGGGAGCTCTATCTACTCGTCGCGCTTCCTGTGATCTGGCTGCTGATCTTCATGTACTGGCCCATGTACGGGAATATCATCGCGTTCAAACGCTTTGTTCCCGCGTTGGGTATCTGGGGAAGTGAGTGGGCCGGTCTGATTCACTTCGAGCGCTTCTTCACCTCCTTCCGGTTCACTCAGATTCTCTGGAACACCATTGCACTCAGCCTGTATCAACTCGCGGTGCAGTTCCCCATTCCAATCTTCCTTGCCATTCTGGTCCATTACTGCCCATTGCCGCGCTACAAGCGCAGCGTTCAGCTCATCTCCTATGCGCCTCATTTCATATCGGTGGTGGTCATTACTGGGATTATCTTCAAGCTGCTCGCGCCGGGGATCGGCATTATCCCGGTTCTTCTGGAATCGATTGGAATCTCCGCTCCGAACTTCCTCGGGAGCACCGCGTGGTTTCGCGACGTGTACGTGTGGTCGGAGGTGTGGCAGCGGATGGGGTGGGGGAGCATCATCTACCTCGCGGCCCTCTCTGCGATAGATCCTGAGCTCTACGAGGCTGCACGGGTAGACGGCGCAAACATCTGGCGACGGATTCGCCATATCGATTTCCCCGGAATCGCGCCGACCATCATCATTCTGCTGATTCTGCAGGCGGGGCGCGTGCTCAATGTAGGTTTTGAGAAGGTGCTCCTGCTGCAGAACAACCTCAATCTTGGCGCGAGCGAGGTCATTCAGACCTACGTCTACAAGATCGGGCTCGCGGGTCAGGTCCCGAATCCGTCCTACGCCACCGCCATTGGCCTGTTCCAAAATGCACTGAGCTTCCTACTGCTAATCATGGTCAATCGAATCGCGAAGAAGGTGGGAGACACGAGTCTATGGTAGAGATGCCCGCACCCAATACCGGGGCCAATGCACAGACGACGCTGCGCATCAATCGCCGCTCGTCTTTTGTCAGGAAGCTCCAAGAAGAGCCGCTGTTCTATACGATCAATCTGGTCATCCTCACCATCGTGCTGGTCTTGGTCTCGTATCCCATCATCTACATCGTCAGCAGCTCGTTCAGTCATCCGGAAGCAGTCATTACCGCACAGGTACGGTTGCTTCCCGTCCGGCCGTCCCTGCAGGGATACCGGGCCATATTCGGCTACGACATGGTGTGGACCGGGTACGCGAACAGCCTCTTCTATATGGTAGTAGGCACCACGCTGAATGTGACCATCACCATGCTTGTCGCCTACCCCCTCTCCCGGAAGGACTTTGTTGGTCGAAATCTGATCATGTTCCTCTTTGCATTCACCATGTTTTTCCGTGGCGGGCTCATTCCAACGTACATCCTTGTTCGTGGTCTGGGACTGCTCAACACGCGCGCAGCCATGATCCTACCCAAGCTGATCATAGTCTGGCACCTTATTATCGCGCGGACCTATCTCCAATCAAGCATTCCGCAACAGCTCTATGACGCCGCGAAGGTGGATGGAGCATCCAACACGCGGATGTTCTTCAACGTGGTGCTTCCGCTGTCGGGACCGCTCGTTGCCGTCATCACGCTGTTCTACGCGGTCATGCACTGGAACTCATTCTTTGATGCTCTCATCTACATTCGCGACGCTTCACTGAAACCGCTGCAGCTGGTCCTGCGTGAGATTCTGGTTGCGAACTCTGCCGATCTCACCACGGTGGTTATGGAGAACATGACCGGAGACCAGCTCCAGCGACTGACCGAGTATCAGTATCTCCAGGCGCTTATCCACTATGCGCTCATTGTTGTGGCGATGGTGCCCATGCTGATCCTCTACCCCTTTGTCCAGAAGTACTTCGTTCAGGGGGTCATGATTGGCGCGATCAAAGGTTAACGTCCGGCGTTGCCGGATAGACAGAATAATAGGAGGCGAGTATGAGAAAATTACTCACAGTGATGGTACTGCTCCTGGTTCCGTTCGCGGTCTTCGCGGGCGGTGGACAGGAAGCAGCGGGCGCGGCCGACGGGTTTGAGCTGAACACGCCGGGCGAGTACCCGGTTGTCCTTGGTGACGAGCCGTATGAGATCGACGTATTCACGATTTACCTGGATGCAGAGACCGACGGCGATCGTGAGAACGCTGCGTTCACCCAGTGGCTCGAGGACCTTACGAACGTGCGAGTGAACTTCGTAGAGGTGGTAAGCAGCCAGGTGCACACGGAGCGACAGAATCTGCTGATTGCAAGCGGCGATCTGCCGGATGTGTTCATGAGCCAGTGGGGTATGAGCCATCAGGAGGTCTTTACGTACGGGTTGAGCGGGACGCTTGTTCCCATGACCGGCCACATCGAAAGCCGAATGCCGAACCTTCGGACTGCGCTCAACGAAAATCCAACCTATCGCTCGCAGGTTACGATGCCGGACGGCGAGATCTACACACTTCCCACTACACAAGGCGTGCTTCACGTTGAAGTGTTGAAGAAGGCGTACATCTACCAGCCGTGGCTCGACGAACTGGGACTGGACGTACCTGAGACAACTGCCGAGTTCCGTGCGGTGCTCGAAGCGTTCCGCGACCGGGACCCGAACGGCAACGGCCAGGCCGACGAGATCCCGCTCATGGGTTCAACCACGGGATGGCAGACGAATCCTATTGATTTCATCATGAACTCGTTCATCTACACCGACACGGCGGGGAGCATTGCCTACCTGATGCGCGATGGTGGAGATATCGTATTCGTCGCGGACAAACCGGAGTGGCGTGACGGCATCACCTACATGGCCGACCTGGTTGCCGACGGATTGCTCGCACCGGAGACCTTCGTCCAGCACAACGACCAGCTCAGAGCCCGGGCGGAAAACCCGGATGTTCCGCTGGTAGGCGTCGTACCCGCCGGCCATTTCGGCGTCTTCACGACAATCGGCGGGCCTTCCGGACGATTCGCCGAGTACCGCAGCTTCGCGCCGCTCGAGGGCCCGGATGGCGTGCGCAACTCGTTCTTCAATCCGCGTGGCGTCAGTCCGCACACGAAGGTGACCGTGGAGGCCGACCGGCCCGACATCATCGCCCAGTGGGCAGACTGGTTCTACGGCGGCCCGGAGAGCAGGGAGCGCGCCAAACGGTTCTGGGAGCTGAACGTCCAGTATCGCTTCCCGACCCCTGAAGAACAGCAGACACTCATCACCCGGGATGCAACGCCGCCTGAGATTATTCCTCTGCTTTCCATTGAGCAGTACGGCATTGACAAGTTCAACGACGGCTGGGGCCGAACCGCGCCTGAGTGGCAACCGAGAGCGCTGGCGGCTCTGACCAACATTGACGATCCGGCGAACCTTGAGTACCGGCTCATGCGAGCCTCTCTGGACAACCACCTGCCCTACGTGACGGACGCCTGGTTGCCCGACGGCCTTGTGCTGGATCCGCAGTACACCGATGAGATTGCCGACATCACCGAGGCGCTCGTCTCCGGGAGCGGGGTAGTGGCGCAGTGGACCACCGAGTTCATCATTGGCGAGCGTGACATTCGCGACGACAGTCAGTGGAACGCGTACCTGAACGCCATGCAGGCTGCGGGGCGCGACCGCTACGTGAAAATCTGGACCGAGCGGCTGCGCGCCGCCGGATACTGATCCTCGTCATCTTGAGGTAGTGGCCCGGCCGGTACAATCCGGCCGGGCCTTCTGTCATACTGGGATGGTGCGAATGTTCGGCTCAGGCAGATCCAGAAGACCCAGACGCCTCAGCCATGAACAAATCAGGGTAATCGCCCGCCTGCTTGCCGTCTACCTTCTGGCATTGCTGGTACCAATCGTGACCGGCACCATCCTCTATTTCGTTCAGATTCGAGAGGTCGAGCAGGAGATTTTCGCCTCCAGGGAGCGCTCGCTCGCGCTGAACAAACGCATAGTGGAGAGCGCCATCCTTTCCATTGAGGGAGCGATCACGGAGATCCGCCAGGATGAGGCGATCGCGCGGATGAGCAACCTTCCGCCGCCGTTGGAGAATCGTCTTGCGTTACGCACCGCCAATCTATACCAGGACAGCCGTCTTGCGCTGGCCATGCCGGAGTACGTCCTTGAGGTGGTCGTCTATCTCAAACAGCCGGACCTCGTACTCACTACCAACGACGTCTTTTTCGACACCGAGTTGTTCTACCGTGCGTTTCTCAGCATCCCCGGCACCACATACGAAGAGTGGCGCGATGAACTCCGGCAGAGCGAGTACGTTCATAGCTCTCTGGAGTTCAAGACCATCGTCCTCGGCGGGGAGGAACGAGAAACGATTCGGCTGACGAGCTCGCTCCCGTTTACAACCCGATTCGTAGGCAGTGGATCGGTGACCGTCTATGTACACATTGCTGCGGTAGAGGAGCTTCTCGCCACCTACCTTGCCGGTAGCGACGGTTTCGCGCGGATCGAGCTACCTGATGGTCGCGAGTTGGCATCGGTGGGCGTTGAGGGCGGCCGGATCGAGGTCCCGAACACACCGACCGCACCCCAATCAGGAGTGCAGTTTGTTGACGTTGCCGACCGCGAGTACGCGGTGAGCTACATCCGTTCGGAAGTGAACCGCTGGCTCTACGTCAGCGGGACGCCGATTGAGGTGTTCTTCGCGCAATCGTCCAGAATCCGCTTCCTTTTTGCCGGAATCCTTCTCTTGCTCGTCGCGGTCGGAGTCCCCATCCTTCTGATTCAGGTGTTCGGCCTCTCCCGACCGATCGCCGAGACCTCACGTATCCTGCGCGACGGCGTGGTACGGAGTGAGCGTCGTGGCTCCGATCCCTTTTCATTCATCTCACACTCGGTAGACGAGCTCATTCGGCGAGACCGAACGCTGAGAGATCTGATAGAAGAACAGCAGCCCCTGGTCAGGGGGGTTGTACTCGAACGGCTCTTTCGGGGTGACTATCCTACCCATGAGATCGCGAAGGCGCATCTCGTGCACTTCGGTATTGGCGTGCCGCGTGATGCGACGGCGGTGTACTGCATACTCATTGAGGGCTACTTCGATGTTCCAACTCCGGAGATCATTGGAGAGTTCACGGTCAAGAGTGCGCTCATCCGTGACGAGCTTGAGCGCCTTCTACCTGAGACCGCTCTCATGCACACGATCTCCCACGGAACGATCTGTGTTGCACTCTTTATTGATGATTCCGGAGCGGTGCCAGAGACCGGCGGTGACGCTGCCACTCTCATACAGATCGTGAGTCGGCAGAGCCGCGCGATGCGTGAGGTGCGATGCACCGTGGCAGCCGGAGGCGTCGCGAACGGACTGTCGGACATCAGCGCCTGCATCAGACGCGCCATTGAAGCAGCCGAACGTTCCACACCCGGCTCGATAGCTGCCGCGATTCCCGGTGACGATCGAGAACACGAGGGATACGTCTACCCCACGGACGTCGAACTGGAACTGATCAAGGCTGTCCGCGGTGGTCGGCCTCAGGAGGTCTCTCGCATCGGCTTACAGATTCGGAGGACCAATTTCACCGAACGTTCGCTGTCGCGTGAGAGCGTGCGTCGCCTCTACCGGGAGCTCGAGGCAACTCGCGTGAAGATTGTGCAACGGCTTCCGACTGATCAGCATGTTCGCTTCGACCCGGAGACGACAGGCATCGCCGAACGCATCGATCTCCTGCTTGCGCACCTGGAGCAGCTTGCACGCGAATTGGGCGATGAGGGCGCGGCGAACCACGCAATGAAAGCCTCAATTGAGCAGTTCGTGCAGTCGAACGTGTTCAACCCGGAGATGGGCCTCAAGCTGCTCGCCCTCGAGTTCAACCTTTCTGAGGTCTATCTGTCTCGGGTGTTTCCCCAACTCTTTGGAGAGAACTTTCATAGCTACGTCGAGCGTGCGCGGATGGAACAGGCGGCCACGCTCCTGCAGTCCACGCGCCTGACCATTGATGAAATTGCCGATCGCGTCGGGTATCAGAGCGCGAACACGTTCCGACGCGTATTCAAGCGGACCTACGGTATCTCGCCTTCGGGGTACAACAGGACAATGGCGTGAGGAGGAGAACGTGAGACGAGTCGTGGTCAGCGACACGGGAGCGCCGGGAGGCGCGGGCACCGCCGAAGATCCGTGCGATTCGCTCACAACTGCGATTAAACGCGCTCGGGGAACGGGCGCGAAGCGCATCGAGGTAGCCGCAGGCAGGTATCGAATCACCAGTCCGATCAGGCTCACTCCGAGTGACTCGGGTCTTCACATCTCCGGGGCGGGTCCCGACCGCACCGTCATAGACGGCGGGGTTGAGATCACAGACTGGACCAGGACGCAGTTCAACGGCAAGGAAGCGTTCCAGGCCGATGTGCGGTCTCTCCTGGATGACGTCCACGACGAGTTTCGTTCGCTCTTCGTTCGCGGAGAACGACGACCTCGGTCGCGTTGGCCGGTCTCCGGTTTCCTGCAACTGAAGGCGGACGGAACGCATACGAAGGAAAACCGTTTCCACGGAACCCGCAGTCCGTCACTCTTCGATCCCACGCAGGTGCCGTCAGAGTTCACGCTGAGCGGTGCTGAGTTGCGGGTCCTCCACAAGTGGGTGGACGAACGGATGCCGATCCGGAGCTGGAACTCCCAGACCGGACAGATCGAGTGTACCATTCAGAGCGTGCAGCGTATGACCGGTCAGTCCTCCGGGTGGCAAGCCGAACGAGCGTTCCTGGAAAACGTGCCTGAGGCGGTCACGCTACCGGGCCAGTGGTACCTGGACCGGAAGCGCGCAACACTTACCGTCCTGGTAACCGAAGACGAGAGACTCGACGGGTTCACCGCGGTAGCTCCGGTGGTGTCTCAGTTCGTTCGGTTCGAGGGCAGATCCCCAGACGGAGGGTCTAAGGTCATTGACCCGGTTGCGGACGTCAGCATTGAGGGAATCGGCTTCGAGCATTCGGACTGGGTCCAGCCGACCGACGACGTTGGTCTCCGGTTCGATCCCTATCTGGAGCGGACGCAGTGGACCGGCCGAGACTCGTACCACTACGTGATTGATCGGTTCCTTGGTTCGGACACGGCGCCACGGGCGAGTGCGTTTCAGGCTGCATTCACCACTCCGGGCGCCATCACGCTCTTCGGCGCTCACGACTGCTTTATTACTCGATGCGCGGTACGTCATGCGGGCTTCTACGGCGTCGAGTTGGCTGATGGATGCAGGAACAACGAAGTGTCGGATAACATCCTCGCAGACCTCGGCGGCGGCGGGGTCAACGTGGATGGCGGTAACAGACCAGCGGAGCCCGACCGCCACGTGTATGGGAATCAACTCCTCCGGAATGAGATCTGCGGCGTCGGGCGCGTCTTTCTTTCGAGCTGCGGTGTATTCATCGGATACGGCAGCGGGAATGAAGTCTCGTCGAATCACATCCACGATCTGCGCTATACCGGGATTTCGATCGGCTGGACGTGGGACCGGGCCCCACAGCAGTGCCGTGACAATCTGATCGCCAATAACTGCATACACGACATCAACGGCACTGATGTTCTTTCAGACCTGGGCGGGATCTACACACTCGGCATTCAGCCGGGGACATTCATACGCGCCAATTCCATCTCCAGCGTCATGGCCGACGCGTACGGCGCCTGCGGAATCTACACCGATGCCGCCACCGCCGGCGTGGCCGTCGAAGCGAATCGAATAGCAGACATCGCGGAGATTGGCATCAACGTGAACGCCGAGAACTGTGAGAACGTCTATCGGGGAAACCTGATTTCCGGGGTACAGATCGCAGCCTTCAGTATCAATCGAGATCCGCATGAGTTTCGCAAGCGCCATGGCGAGCTTGGACGCGCCGCCACCATCGTCGGCAATCGATGCCTCCTCGCCGGCGCGGTCATGTATCGGTTCGCTGTCGAGCCGGGGGTCTTCTCCACCGAAGAGCTTGCCGCGATGATCTGGGCCGCGGCGAACACGGTCTGCCTGGAGGCTACCTCGGCGTCCAGTAGAAGCGATCTCTCGAGCGATCAGGTGGCAGCGCGATCGCTCACCGGTGAGGCGCTGTACAGCTGGGACGAGTGGCTGGCCGCCGGCCAGGACGCCGGCACCGTGCTTGAGCTGGAGTCTGCTCGTCCAAAAGACACCAACGGCTGTCCCGAAGGTGCCTTCGCGCACCGCGGCGGATCGCGTACCATAGGTCCATGACACCCCGAGAAAACCTCCTCTCCGTCCTGCAGCGTTGGGTGGTAGTCCATATCCGCCATGTAGGTGTATCGCTTCCGCGTTAACTGGCCCAGTTCCCCCAACTGCATGTCCTGCCGAATGCGGGTCTCCAACGCGTCACCGCTGAGCAGGAACGGCATGCCCGCTGCATCGAGGTGAACAGAGGCTGGTCGGGCCGGCGCCGTGCGACTCCCGCACCGGCAAGCGTCGTCAGGGTGGTAACACCCTCGTTACGACCGGAAACGAGTTGCGTCGAGTTGGGGAAACCTCTTCTGGCGGGGAACAGTCTTCATTGTACGGAGCACGTTACCACGCTAAGCGTAAAGAAACCTATCTCCAAGCGCAAAACGAAAAACGGCCATGCAGGCTGGAAACGGTGAGAGCTCGTCGGCGGCAGGTGATTCAGATCTCTCGGAAGATCGCCGCCGCGTTGAAAGAGCACCACATCCTTTTCCACGAACAGCGGCGGAGCATTAAGTCTCTCACCGAGCCAGGCAAAGGTGTCGGTTGAGAAAAAACAGATATGCGTCTCGTCGTTGGTGTAGTGCCACCGCGAGAACGCCTCGTGGTCGATCACCATTTTGGTCATGATCGCGAGGATGCCGCCGGGGCCGACGCAGCGCCACATTGTGGCAATCGTCTGTGCGGGGTGGCGAAGGTGCTCGACTACTTCGGTGGCGGTGACAAAGTCATAGCTTCGATTCAGGACGGACTGATCGGGTGCGAAGAGCGGGTCGTAGATCGATACTGAATAGCCCGCTTCTGCAAGCATCACCGAGAGCGTGGGCCCGGGTCCCGATCCGAAATCGAGCCCGGTCGCACCCGGCGCTATTCGTTCGGTGACCGCCTCGGCGGTGCGCGAGAGGAAGCGGCGATAGCCGGCATCGTCCGGGGAGTTCTCATGGAGCTCGTAGACGGCGCGCTCCTCGTGGGGAGAGAGGTGAAACTCCGGCGGTACGAACACGAGGCGGCAGTCGGGGCACCGATCGTAGCGTCGGAATCGGTCTTGATGGAACTCAGGTGACTCGGCGTCACAGAGCGGACACCGGGAACGGCGCGTCTGACTCATAGTCCCGCGGAGTGTACCCCAAAGCAGGCTTCCGTGATGTGCGTGAAATCGCGCTCGATCGCCAATTCCGCATTTTCAGTCCATCGATCATCTGGAAGTGACGGACATTGCCGGTGACCAGGAAGCTGCATCGCGTTAGTGTGGTGGCGGCAATGAGTAGGTCCGCATCAGCGACGGCGTGTTCCACGCCCACTCAGGTCTGCCTCAATCATTTCCCCCGTCAGAAGAAATTGCTCAACCACCGGCCGGTTCAGCATAGGACTTGCGCTGATACTGATCGTCACCCACGTCATCCCCATCACAACGCTGATGTTCCGGAACTTCTATTCGGTCTGGAACGACTTTCTCTTTGCCGTGACGATCACGCAGCGGCCGGCGGTGCAGCCGACCACGGTCGCGCTGCAGAACCTCGCCGGAAGCTTCTGATTGTGGGCCTGGCGTATCGTGTGGCCCATGGCCGCGCTATGCGGTCCGCGCGGCGCACGTAACGGTGCGCCCGGTGCTACTTCTACCCTTGCGCCACCTTCGCGCCCGAGTCCACCGCCTCGAGCTCGTCGGCTCCAAAGACCTGGTCGAGGTTGAGGATGATGATGAACCTCTCATCCACCTTGGCGATGCCCTGGATGAACTCCGCGCTGATGCGCGCGCCGACCCGCGGCGGCGGCTCGATGTTCTCCGGGGGGATGTCGATAACCTGGTCGACCGCGTCGGCGCGGCAGCCGATGGTCACCGAGTCCTCGCCGGCCGCCACATCGGTGACGATGATGGCGGTGTCCACGGTCTCCTCGGCCTCCTGCATCTGGAACTTCAGCCTCAGGTCCACCACCGGCAACACCTTGCTGCGCAGGTTGATGACGCCCTTCATGTAGTCCGGCATGCGGGGAATCCTGGTGATATCGGTGATCTCGAGCACCTCACGCACGCAACCGACGTTGAGGGCGTAGTTCTCGTTGTCGAGAACGAAGGTCAAATACTGGTTTGCCGTCTCATCGGAGACGAACTGATCAGTTCCCTGTTCCGCCATAATTTGCTCCTAATACTCCTCGAACTCGTCGTCCTGCATGTTGCCGGCGCCGCTGTTTCCGTGCCCATCCGTGAGGAGAGTGATACCGGTTGTCTCGCCCTTCTGCGTAGCGGTCGCTGCTGTATGGTCGCCGCCGCTGCCGCTGGTGCTATCGATGAGGCGCCGCTGTTCACCGTTCGCTTGGTCGACTTTGAAGAAGGAGATGGTGTTCTGAAGCGAATCAGCCTGTCCGGAGAGCTCTTCGGCCATGCTCGACATTTCTTCCGCCTGGGAGGCGTTCTGCTGCACGACCTGATCGAGCTGAGCGAGGGCTTTGTTGACCTGCTGGCTACCGGAGCGTTGCTCGGCACTTGCCGCGTTTATCTCCTGTACGAGCTCGGCGGTCTTCTGAATGTCGGGTACGAGCGCCTCGAGAAGCTTCCCGGCTTCCTCGGCGACATCGACGCTGCTCGTAGAGAGCTCGCCGATCTCACCGGCGGCCTTCTGGCTGCGCTCCGCAAGCTTGCGTACCTCGGAGGCAACGACCGCGAAGCCCTTGCCGTGCTCGCCGGCTCGCGCCGCCTCTATGGCTGCGTTTAGCGCGAGCAGATTGGTGTTTCGCGCGATCTCCTCGATGATGGCGATCTTCTTGGCGATGTTTCGCATGGCTTCGACGGTTTGCTCTACCGCCGTGCCGCCCTGCTGGGCGTCCTGGGCGGCTTTCTGCGCAATCTTCTCTGTTTGCGAGGCATTATCGGCGTTCTGCTGGATGTTGGAGTCCATCTCCTCCATCGAGGAGGACACTTCCTCTGTGCTCGATGCCTGCTCGGTTGCGCCTTGAGACATCTCCTCGGCGCTCGAGGACATCTGCTGGCTGCCCGATGCGACGTTGTCGCCGGCGCTACGGATCTCCCCAACGACGCTCTTGAGCCGCGTCACCATGTCGCGCAGGGAGTCCGCCAGAGTACCGATCTCGTCTTTCTGATCTACGTCGAGATTCGCCGTGAGGTCGCCCCCGGCAACGGTCTCGGCGAACGCGACGCCCTTTATCATGGGGCGTGCTATGCTGAGGGCCACAAGGAAGGCGATGAGCCCAACCACCAGTGCGATGACAACGGCGGCGATGACAACCGAGCTGACGAGCGCCTGCACCGGCTGACGCACCTCGGCCTCATCGATTTCGGCGAGCAATGCCCACGTTGTGTCGTAGACCTCGATGGGCGCGAACGAAGAGAGAACGGGATTGCCGTTGTAGTCGTCAATGATGCGCGCGTCGGTTTCCCCGGCGAGTGCTGCAGTGGCGGCCTCCGTTCTCACGCTGCCGCGTTCGGGCCGGGCGAATGACGCCGCCACGGATCGATTCTCGGGGTCGAGGTAGGAGTCCGAACGCATGAGATTATCGGGGCCCACGAGGTAGGTCTCGCCGGTTTCACCCATGCCGGTTCGCTCCTGCATGATTCCGTTTATCTGGTCGATCGGCATCTGGGCGGCGACGACCAGCTCGATTTCTCCGTGGTTTATGAGAGGCTGAGCGATGAAGGCGGCCGGCTCACCGCCTGAGGGCTCGTAAGGGCGGAAATCACCGAAACTGAAGCTCCTCGTCTCGATCGCTTCGCGCACGGCATCGCCAAGGCTCGAGTCGGCGTACTGCCCGTTGACGATATTGGTACCGAGATCGGACTCTCCGGCTACGCTGTAGAATATCCGGCCCTCCGGATGAATCAGAAACAGGTCATAATACCCAAACTCCGCCATCGTTTCCGTAAGAAAATCCTGATCACGACCCTCGATCTGGGGAACGATGGCTTCGTCGAGATTCCGCTTGGTGATCATGGCCCAGTTCATCCCCGGCACCTCGACGGGCGTATACACCACTGCGACCAGGTCTCCGGCGGAGTCCGTAAAGACTTCCTGGCCGCTTTCACCGCGAGCTGCGCGCTCGACGTATTCCGGCGCGATGGCCGTTGCGTCATAGCCGAAGACATAGTCGCCGTCTCCCATCGTTTCCATGTCGCTTCGAAAGAAAT
>CAYTGY010000041.1:0-17243 GCA_964437265.1 uncultured Spirochaetaceae bacterium
AATCATCAGCTTGCACACCCACAACGATCGCGGGACCGGCGTGGCGGCGTGCGAAATGGGACTGCTCGCCGGAGCAGAGCGCGTGGAAGGGACGCTCTTCGGCAATGGCGAACGCACCGGGAATCTTGACGTGGTAACCGTCGCGCTCAATCGCCTTGCGGACGGCATTGATCCGGGACTGGACTTCAGCAACCTTCCCCGCGTGCGCCAGGTCTACGAGCGGACAACCCGGATGACCGTCCATCCCCGGCATCCCTACGCCGGTGAACTGGTGTTCACCGCGTTCTCCGGCTCGCATCAGGACGCCATCAAGAAAGGGATGGACCGCCGGGCGGGTGACGGCGACTCCGATCTACCGTGGGAGGTCCCGTACCTGCTGGTCGATCCGCGAGATATTGGCCGCACCTATCAATCCATAGTCCGAATCAACAGCCAGAGCGGCAAGGGCGGCGTTGCCTACGTCATGTCCCGCGAGTACGGTTTTGAGATGCCCAAATCCATGCATCCGGAGATTGGCATCGTGATCAACCGTCTGGCGGACCAGTGGGGCCGGGAGCTGACCAACACGGAGATCCTGGACGCGTTCAACCGTGAGTTCCTCCGGCAGGAGTTCCCGCTCTCCGTTGAACGAACCTCATTCCAGTACGTGGAGGGTGAGCCGCACCGGCTCAGCTGCAGCGCAACGGTGACCTATGACGGTACGGCCCACACCATCACCGGTGAGGGCAACGGCCCCATCAGCGCGTTCGTGGACGCACTGAGCAATGCCGGATGGGACGACTTCGAGCTTACCGATTTCCATGAACACGCCATTGGTGAAGGTGCCAAGACGGAGGCGGTTGCCTACGTGCAGATCAAGCGCCAAGACGGCACCTATTTCTGGGGCGCCGGCATAGACACGAACATCGACCTGGCCGGCACCCAGGCGCTTGTCAACGCGTACAACCGGGGGAAAACACGTCCATGAGCACACTACGCATCTACGACACCACGCTGCGCGACGGCATGCAGGGTCTAGAGATCAACTATACGCTCGAGGACAAGATCCAGATTGCCCACGCGCTGGACGAACGCCGGATTGACTACATTGAGGGCGGCTTCCCGCTCTCAAACGATAAGGAGGCGGCGTTCTTTGACCGGATGAAGCACGAGCGGCTCGAGCACGCCACGTTGGTCGCCTTTGGCTCCACTCGGAAAGCCGGCGGCTCGGCGGACACCGACTCCCATGTACGGGCGCTGCTGGAAGCAGAGACACCCGCGGTGATCGTGGTGGGAAAGACGTGGAAAGCCCATGTGCGCCACGTCCTGGGCACCGATGAGGAGGAGAATCTGCGGATGATCTCCGACTCCATTTCGTTTCTCAAGCGCGAGGGCCGTGAAGTTCACTATGACCTGGAGCACTTCTTTGACGGCTACACGGACGACCCCGAGTATGCCGTCCGCACCTTGCTCGCGGCCACGGAGGCCGGCGCCGATTGTCTCATCTTGTGCGATACCAACGGAGGAACCCTGCCGTCGGCGGTACGCAGGGTCATGAGCGAGTTGCCGACTGACCGGCTGGCACCGCTTGGGGGACACTTCCACAACGACTGTGGCACCGCCGTTGCCAACTCGCTGGCCGCGGTGGACGCCGCGGCGGTGCAGATCCAAGGAACGGTCAACGGCTGGGGTGAGCGGTGTGGCAACGCGGATCTCTGCGTCTTCATACCGAATGTCGTGCTGAAAATGGGCAGGGAGCCCGCGGTTGCACAGCACCTGACCCACCTCACCAGCCTCTCGCGGTTCGTGGCGGAGAAGGCCAACATCATCCCGGACAAACGGCAGCCGTATGTGGGAGCGGCCGCGTTCAGCCACAAGGCAGGCCAGCACGCAGACGTCCTGGCCAAGGCGGAGCACTTGATGGAGCATATCGATGCAGGACTGGTGGGGAACGAACGGCGCATCCTGCTCAGCGAGCTCGCCGGAAAGAGCACGGTGGTCGCAAAGCTGGCGAAGTACGGCAGCTATGACAAGAACGATCAGCTGGTAAAGCAACTCATTGCGGAGCTCAAAGAGAAGGAACGCGAGGGCTACGAGTACGAGGCCGCGGAGGCCAGCTTTGACCTCCTGGTGCGCCGAGCGCTCGGGCGCTACGTCGCGCTGGTGCAGCTCCGGAACTACCACCTGGAGACATACAAGACCCAGGGCGCGCCGTCAAAGACGATTGGCCGCATCTTCATGGATTCCGACGCGAATCAGATCATGGGCGCGGCGGTCGGGGTGGGGCCGGTAGAAACGCTGGATGCCGCTCTTCGCGACGCGTTGCAGCCGCACTACCCCTACATCGACCATATCAGCCTGACCGACTACCGGGTGCGCGTGCTCAATCCTGAGCGCGCCTCAGCAGCGAAGGTCCGCGTCTTTATCTCCTCCACCGATCACGCCGGCAGGAGTTGGGACACCGTCGGCGTCCACGAGAACATCGTAGAGGCCAGCTGGGAGGCGCTCATCGACAGTCTGGAGTACTACTACAACGCCTACGTGCTCACGGACGCCGACTAGAACCGTCCGGCCGGCAACGGCCGGGCGCTCACCTCTCCCTTCATGAGATAGCGGATCCCCTCCACCGCCGCACGAGCGGCGGAGGTGGTAGTGGTGTACGGGATCTTCCGTTTCACCGTTTCAATCCGGATATAGTCGTCGTCTCGCTGCGTGAATCTGCCCTTTGGCGTGTTGATCACCAGCTGGATCCGATTACCTTCCATGTGATCGACGATGTTCGGATGTCCCTCGTGGATCTTCAGAATCACCTCAGGGAAAACCCCGTTGCGAAACAGAAAATCCGCGGTGCCGCGCGTTGCCACAATGTGGAATCCAAGCCGCTCGAGATCGCGGACAATGGGAAGGATGGTGGCTTTATCGTGGTCATGCACGGAGACGAACACCCGACCACCGGTGGGCAACTGCGTGCCGGTGGCGGCCTGTGCTTTCGCAAACGCCTCACCAAAGCTCGCCCCAAGCCCAATCGCCTCTCCGGTTGATCGCATCTCGGGGCCTAAGAGCGGGTCCAGATCTCGAAAGCGGTCAAAGCTGAACATCGCCTCCTTAACCGCCCATCCGGTGATACACGAACCGATTCCCACGTCAGCCAGGCCGCTCTGCTGGTCGTCGATCAGTCCTTGAGCACGGAGATCCTGCCCGTTCCAGATCCGCACGCTACTCTCTACCAGGTTCACGCCGCTTGCCTTTGAGATGAACGGAACCGTACGCGAGGCACGCGGATTGACCTCCAGAATGTACAGACACCCATCCTTGACGGCGAGCTGGATATTGAGAAATCCCCGCACGCCGATCTCGCGGGCTATCCTCGCGGTCGCCTCCACCATCTCCGCCTCCATCTGCTCATCCCGCTTGTACGCCGGGAACACGCAGGCAGAGTCGCCGGAGTGGACACCTGCCGCCTCTATGTGCTGCATAATGCCGGCAACATATACGTGGCGGCCGTCACAGATCGCGTCGATGTCGTACTCGAACGCATCCTCCAGGAACTGATCCACAAGCACCGGCCGCGCCGCACTCATCACTAATCCACGCTCGAGGAAGCCACGCAGCTCCTCCTCGCTGAATGCGATGTTCATGCTGCGCCCACCGAGCACATACGAAGGCCGGAGCAGTACCGGATACCCAATCTCTCTTGCGGCGGTCTCCACGGATTCGGCGCTCGACGCCATCCGGTTCTCAGGCTGGCGGAGCCCCAGACGGCGAATCAGCGCGGTGAAGAGCCCGCGATCCTCCGCGTCCTGGATACTCTTGACGGGCGTACCGACAATCCGCGCGCCTGCGGCCTCCAGCTCCTCTGCCATGTTGAGCGGTGTCTGCCCACCGAGCTGGACCACCACGTCCGCGACGCCCTCTGCACCCAGCACCGACTTCACATCCTCCGTCGTCAGCGGCTCAATGTAGAGCCGGTCTGAAACATTGAAGTCCGTGGAGACGGTCTCCGGGTTGGAGTTGATGATGATCGTCTTTACTCCGAGCTTCCGGTACGCCATGGAAGAAAGCGTACAGCACGTATCAAACTCCAGCCCCTGGCCAATCCGGTTCGGCCCGCTTGCCAGGATCACCACCGACCGCTCGGTTGCCGGCTGCGCCTCGTTGAGCTCGCCGTAGGTGGAGTAGAAGTACGGCGTGTTCGCCTGGAACTCACCGGAGCAGGTGTCAACAAAATGGAAGCCGGCCGTGATCCCCAAACGCTTTCGTAGCGTCTCCACCTCCGCCCCGGAGGAGCCACAGAGCGACGCAATTCGCGCATCCGAGAGCCCGGCCTGCTTTGCGCGCAAGATAAGCGCCGTGTTCGCCTCCGCGGCGGCCGGCTTCTGATCGCGGAGCTCCTTCTCAATATTCACCTGCCCCAGCATCTCGTAGAGGAACCAGCGATTCAGACCGGTTGTCGCCTCCAACTCACTGATCGCGCCTGCACCCTCGCGGGCCAGTACGGTGTAGGCGGCGAAGAGCCGTCGGGGGTGCTGCGTCTTGAGCATCGACTCTAGCTTCTCATCAGAGACCGACAGATCCTCCAGCCCGTCGAATCCGAACTCGCACGCGCGGATTGCCTTGTTGAGCGCCTCAATGAACGTGCGGCCAATCGCCAGGCTCTCACCCACGCTCTTCATCTGCGTGCCAAGCTCTCCATACCCGAGCGGAAACTTCTCCAGCTCAAAGCGCGGCACCTTGGCAGCCACGTAGTCAAGCGACGGCTCAAAGCAACTCACCGTTTTGCCCGTGATGTCGTTGACGATTTCATCCAGGGTGAACCCGACGGCGAGCCGCGCAG
Organism: uncultured Spirochaetaceae bacterium; assembly: GCA_964437265.1. Taxonomy (GTDB): domain Bacteria; phylum Spirochaetota; class Spirochaetia; order DSM-27196; family SLST01; genus CAYTGY01. The sequence continues at coordinate 4,814 of CAYTGY010000041.1, forward strand.
CGCAGCGCGCGATGGGAAAGCCGGTGGCCTTGCTGGCCAACGCGGAGGAGCGGGAAACGCGCGGATTCATCTCTATCACGACCATCCGGCCGGTCTTGGGGTCAACCGCGAATTGCACGTTCGAACCGCCGCAGTCGACGCCCACAGCCCGCAGAATGTCGATTGCCGCGGTGCGCATGACCTGGTATTCGCGGTCACTGAGCGTCTGGATGGGGGCTACCGTGATGGAGTCACCGGTGTGAACCCCCATGGGGTCCACATTCTCAATGGAGCAGACAATGACCGCGTTGTCCGCCTGGTCGCGCATCACCTCCAGCTCGAACTCCTTCCAGCCGATCAGCGACTCCTCGATCAACGACGTGTGGACCGGGCTCTCCGCGAGTGCGCGCTCGACAAAGAGCTGCACCTCCTCAGGCGTATGCGCAATACTTCCGCCCCGCCCCCCCAGCGTGTAGCTTGGCCTGATAATCAGCGGAAGACCGTACTCCGCCACAAAGTCCCGGGCTTCCGCCACGGTGCTGATCAACTCGCTCCGCGGGCTCTCTAGACCAATGCTCGCGATGACTTTCTTGAACTCCCCACGGTCTTCGGCCATCGTTATTGAACGGATCCGCGCCCCGAGCACCTCGACGTTATAGCGGTCGAGCACACCGGCGTTTGCCAGGTCAACGGTGAGGTTCAGCGCCGTCTGGCCGCCCATGGTCGCCAACAACGCATCCGGGCGCTCGGCCGTGATGATCTCCTCCAGATAGCTCACCTCCAGCGGGTCCATGTAGATCGCGTCCGCCGTCCCCGGCGTGGTCATGATTGTCGCGGGGTTGGGGTTGACCAGGATCACCTGGTAGCCTTCTTCCTTGAGCGCCCGTACCGCCTGGTTCCCGGAGTAGTCGAACTCGCAGGCCTGCCCAATCACAATCGGGCCGCTACCGATGATCAGTATCTTGGAGATGTCTGTGCGTGCGGGCATATCAGGAGACCACCTTGAGGAATTCGTCAAAGATCCAGTACGAGTCATGCGGTCCCGGAGCCGACTCCGGGTGGAACTGGGTGGTCCGGACTCGCAGCCCCTCGTTGATCAACCCCTCTATGCTCGAGTCGTTGGCGTTCCTGAACCATACGATAGTTCCCTCAGGCAACGTCTTTTCATCCACGGCAAACCCGTGGTTCTGGCTGGTAACGAATACGCGTCTGGTCAGCTCGTCCCTCACCGGATGATTCACCCCGTGATGGCCAAACTTCATCTTGTACGTCTTTGCTCCCATCGCTTCAGCGATCAGCTGATGCCCCAGGCAGATTCCCAGCACCGGAACGCTTCCCAGGCTGTTTCTGATCAGGTCGATCTGCGACTCGAGGACAGCGGGATCGCCGGGCCCGTTGGACACAAAGAGCGCGTCGGCGCCCGACGCACGCAGCTCAACAGGAGATGCGTCGCTGGGCAGCACGACAAGCCGCGCGTTGGCGGCAACGAGGCGGCGGATGATGTTCGCCTTGATCCCGCAATCGAAGAGAGCAATGGTGGGTGAGCCGGACTCATTGATGATCACCTGCTCCCGCGTCCCCACACCCGGAACCAGATTCCGCCCGACCATTGACGGGAAACCCGCAAGGTAGGCCACGGCCGCGCTTACCTCGCTCGAGGTAGGCGCACCCGAGCGGCCGCGCAATATGACGCCGTTCTGCGCACCCTCGTCGCGGGTCTTGAGCGTGAGCCGACGCGTATCGATCCCGGTTATGCCCGGGGTCCCGTACTCAGAGAGAAACGCGTCGAGTGTTGTTCGGCCATCCGGGACCGGCCCGGTGTACAGGCTCCGCAGCACGAACCCGGCTGCCTTGACCACCGGTCGAGACGGCTCAGGGCCTACCTCGCTCCACTCCAGCTCCACACCGTAGTTCCCCACGTGCGGGTAGGTCATGGTCACCAGCTGGCCGGTGTACGATGGGTCGGTGAGGACTTCCACGTAGCCGCTCATGGCGGTGTTGAACACCACCTCTCCGGCTCCCTTCTCCAGCGACGACTCCAACTGATCAACCGTCGGCCCCGGCGCACCAAACCCGGTTCCCTCAAACACGGTTCCATCCTGCAAGACGAGTGCGCTATTCATTACGTGTTCCAAATCGTCGCTGACACTATCACGACTACGCCGGTCAGAGGAAGGGGGTGCCTATAGCACGCCGCGCCGGCAACGTCGCCTCCAGAGGGGGCGGCAGAAGCGGTGTCCCAACGCCCGCCGGACTGAGCGCTACGGATTGAGCACCGCGCTGTAGCTACCGCTGCTGTTGGTCACGCGGACGATTGCCGAGACAGGGTTGCCGGCGTTGTCTTCGGCAGTGATCGTCACGTCCACCGAGTTGCCATCAGCAGGAGCCGGTACATCGAGCAACTGTGTCCCGTCGAAGGTGCCGTGGGTTGAGGTGTACGCCGAAACGTTGATTCCGGACCCGCCGACCGGGTCCTGGGTGGAGAGACCGGTCACGTCCACCTTCCCGTCGCCTTGCACTGCCGCTGAGATCGAAGGATCGGTGATTTCCGGGCTGGTTATGTCGTAGATCACCGTCAACGTCCCCGAACTCGCCGTCCGATCGTTCTCGTCGGTGACCCGCACACTGTACTGCTTGGTCCCTTCCGAGCCGGTGTCAAGCGTGAACGTCACCGATGAGCCGGCTCCACTATATCCGCTATCGATTCCGCTAACGTTCAGCACCTCATACAGCACCACGCTGTACGGCGCCGTATCGCTCGCGTTTACCGCGAAGTTGACCGTTCCACTGTTCGTCGCCGTCGGACGATCCGTGTATCCGCTGATCACCGGATCATTCTGATCCAGGTCAATCTGATCTGAGTCATAGGCGGTGTTTCCCGCTCCGTCGATCACGTGCAGGTACACGGTCTTAAGCCCATCTCCGCCGGACAACGTCACGCTTGTCGGCCTGTCCGCAGACCAGCTGTTCACCGGCACCCAGCTGCCGGACGGTGTTGAGCTCTCACTCAGCTCGTATCCGGCCACTCCGCTCAACACGTCCTCCGCCGTGCCGGCACTGTCGATCGGATCGATGAGCGTGCTGTAGGTATAGCTGTCGCTCGACAGTGAGAATCCGCTGATCGTCGGATCGGTTTCGTCCAGCGTAATCGTGTCACTCACATATGCCGTGTTCCCGGCGGCGTCGCGGACGTGGAGATACACCGTCTTCAGCTCGTCCCCGTCCGAAAGCGTCATGCCAATCGGGGCACTCGACTCCCAGCTACCCGGTGTAGCAACACTCTCGGAGAGCCTCCAGCCCACCACGCTCGTCCCGGTTCCATTGGCCGTTCCCGGCGTAACACCAACGTTTCTCGTGTCAGTGTACTCACCAGAGCCCACGCTGAAGCCGCTTACCGTCGGGTCAACTGAATCGTAGATCACACTCAACGTCCCCGAACTCGCCGTCCGATCGTTCTCGTCGGTGACCCGCACACTGTACTGCTTGGTCCCTTCCGAGCCGGTGTCAAGCGTGAACGTCACCGATGAGCCGGCTCCACTATATCCGCTATCGATTCCGCTAACGTTCAGCACCTCATACAGCACCACGCTGTACGGCGCCGTATCGCTCGCGTTTACCGCGAAGTTGACCGTTCCACTGTTCGTCGCCGTCGGACGATCCGTGTATCCGCTGATCACCGGATCATTCTGATCCAGGTCAATCTGATCTGAGTCATAGGCGGTGTTTCCCGCTCCGTCGATCACGTGCAGGTACACGGTCTTAAGCCCATCTCCGCCGGACAACGTCACGCTTGTCGGCCTGTCCGCAGACCAGCTGTTCACCGGCACCCAGCTGCCGGACGGTGTTGAGCTCTCACTCAGCTCGTATCCGGCCACTCCGCTCAACACGTCCTCCGCCGTGCCGGCACTGTCGATCGGATCGATGAGCGTGCTGTAGGTATAGCTGTCGCTCGACAGTGAGAATCCGCTGATCGTCGGATCGGTTTCGTCCAGCGTAATCGTGTCACTCACATATGCCGTGTTCCCGGCGGCGTCGCGGACGTGGAGATACACCGTCTTCAGCTCGTCCCCGTCCGAAAGCGTCATGCCAATCGGGGCACTCGACTCCCAGCTACCCGGTGTAGCAACACTCTCGGAGAGCCTCCAGCCCACCACGCTCGTCCCGGTTCCATTGGCCGTTCCCGGCGTAACACCAACGTTTCTCGTGTCAGTGTACTCACCAGAGCCCACGCTGAAGCCGCTTACCGTCGGGTCAACTGAATCGTAGATCACACTCAACGTCCCCGAACTCGCCGTCCGATCGTTCTCGTCGGTGACCCGCACACTGTACTGCTTGGTCCCTTCCGAGCCGGTGTCAAGCGTGAACGTCACCGATGAGCCGGCTCCACTATATCCGCTATCGATTCCGCTAACGTTCAGCACCTCATACAGCACCACGCTGTACGGCGCCGTATCGCTCGCGTTTACCGCGAAGTTGACCGTTCCACTGTTCGTCGCCGTCGGACGATCCGTGTATCCGCTGATCACCGGATCATTCTGATCCAGGTCAATCTGATCTGAGTCATAGGCGGTGTTTCCCGCTCCGTCGATCACGTGCAGGTACACGGTCTTAAGCCCATCTCCGCCGGACAACGTCACGCTTGTCGGCCTGTCCGCAGACCAGCTGTTCACCGGCACCCAGCTGCCGGACGGTGTTGAGCTCTCACTCAGCTCGTATCCGGCCACTCCGCTCAACACGTCCTCCGCCGTGCCGGCACTGTCGATCGGGTTGATGACGGTGCTGTAGGTATAGCTGTCGCTCGACAGTGAGAATCCGCTGATCGTTGGCCCCGACTGATCAAGCACAATCGTATCCGTCCCATACCCCGTATTCCCCGCAGCGTCCTTCACGTGCAGGTACACAGTCTTGAGGCCGTCGCCGGTAGAGAGCGTCATGGTTGTGGGTGCACTCGATTCCCAGCTGCTCGGTGTGCCCGAACTCTCTGATAGCTTCCAGCCCACCACGTCCGTACCCGTACCGTCGGCGGTCCCCGCTGTAATACTCACGTTCCTGGTATTGGTGAACTCAGCAGAACCGACGCTGAACCCGCTTACCGCCGGTGCCGCCGTGTCCAGCGTCACCGTCTTGGTATTGCCCACGTCCACATCCGGGTCATCGCTAAACGTTGCCTCTGGTGTGCTCCAGTTCTTGAACGTATCGGCAACCTGGATTTGTATGGTGGCGTCACCATCGCCGGTTCGGTCTATGGTGTACGGGATTGGATCGGTGGAGTACGTGAGTTCGGTCTCGATCGGGTCCCCACCGTCATAGTTCTCGATGATCCTCAGGTACGGTACCTGATCTTCATCCTGAGCATTCACAATTATCTGAATGTCGCTGCTGTTGGTTTGCGCGTCCACGCTCTCGCTGTCGAAGACCTCGCCGTCACTGCGAAGAATCGCGTAGCGGGTCAAGACCGGCGCGGCGCTGTCCCTGCCGGCTCCGGTGTAGAAGAACCAGTTGAACGGCTGGGCCATGGTGTTCCCATTCAGATCAGCAATGGTCTCCGTGAGTTCCACAAGCACCGCATGGTACGGGCTGAACCACTGACCCGGAATCGGCGTGAGGGTAACCACAGAACCATCCAGGGACAGTGTAATGCTCTCTTCAATGTGCTCGGGATTCGCGGCAGCCTCCGCCCCACCTGTCTGCGACCAGGTGGAGATCTCAATCGACTGGCTCTCACCAAGCGTTACCGTAGACGCATCCACCGGTTCGTTGAACGTCAAGGTGATGGTCTTGTTCGTGTACACCCCCGTATTCCCCGAATACGGGTCCCACGTTACCGGATACGGCCGTCTGTCAAACGTCGGAGCGATGACGATGTCACTCACCTCCTGCGTCACCGTCATGGTTGTGGTGATTGCCCCTGCGTCGGCAAACTCTACAACCCCGTCCTCTCCGCTGTGAGTCCACTGCAGAAAGCTGTAGTCCTGACCCACCGTGGTGGTGATCTCGTACGGCACCCCTACTTTCACCGTCTGCGTTCCATACGGACTCGGCGTTCCCATCGTGTCCCGCTCCGCACGGAGCACCACCTGCACCTCCGCGGCGGTGGCGATCTGCGCGTCTTCGCGGATCGTCTCCTTCAGGTCCTCCGTCCCAAAGAAGTCTTTACACCCGGTCACTACAAGGAGCAGTATCAGCGACCCGGCCATGATTGAAGAGTGGTTCAGCGACTGACGGATTCTCATGGGGAGGCCTCATCCTTATCGCCCGGATCTCCGAGCGGCATGATACGCAGGTCAAAAAACTGCGTCAGATCGCGCGCTCTCAGCGCGGCATAGTCAAACTCCGGGTCAGCCCAGAGACCAAACACCTTCAGCACAACCCCGCCGTCCACCGCAACACGGAGAATGCCGCTCTCAGGCTCGTACTCCATCCGATAGGCTCGTAACTCGTCCACCGACCCGTCGATCGGTGTTGAAGCGAGTAACCGCATGTTCACCTCATCCAAAGAACGGTAGACCTGAACACGAGGCCTGCCGTCACCAAAGTACTCCCGGTCACGGGTGACCCAAAACAGCAGAGAGTCGCCGCCGCCGTAGCCGGTGAGCTTCCACTCACCCCTGCCGTGCAGATGCAGTCCAAAGCCAACCACGCCGTGGCCGGCGGATCGCGCAGAGAACTCGTATGCCGTAGGACCAAGTCGAGCATCCGGAGCTATCACCGCCTTTGCAAAGGTTGCCAACTCATCGGTCATGAACGCAAACGGCCCGCCAAGATCCCAGGACCCCACCTCCACGTCAACCGTCTCCGGAGTCATGATTTGGGACTCTGGGGCGGGCCACGGTGAGTAGCGCCTGAGTACAAGCGGGCTGCCTTCAGACACCCAGTCAAAATGCGGTCGCTCCGGCACCGTCGGGTCCGGTGGTGGGCTCATCCTGACGGGGGTCGGAAGCGGCGGAACACGTACCTCCACCGGTTCAGCGACGGGCTCGTATGATACAGGAGGAATCATGCGCAGAGCGCCCAGTCGAATGGGCTCAGGAACCGGATCCGGCTCCACGCGTACCGGAGCACGCACCGGAAGCGGCGGCATTACCGTCGGTTGCGGTGCGTACTGTACCGGGTCTCGCATTGGGAGCGCAGCAAGGACTACCGGCTCTACAACCGGTTCAACGTCCACCGGCGCAACCAGCGGTGGAAGGTTGAGCACAACCGGTTCCGGCGTTTCAACGGGAGCTGGTTCCGGCTGCGGCTCCGGCGCCGACTCCGTCGGTAGAACCGGTTCTTCCGCGGTAACCTCACGGGCCGGAGGCGCAACCGCGTTCGCACGTGCCGCAGGCGTCGCTACCGCCGGCTGGGCCGTTCCCTCTTCCGCAGGTGCGGCCGCCACCTGCGGCGGCTGGACGCGCTCCCGCGCCGCTGCAGTGTTCGCGTCGGTAGGCTGCGTCACGCGGCTCGTCGCGGCAGCAATGTCCGCGTCCGCCGGAGCTCGCTGGGCTATTGCAGGAGGTCTCCGCGTGGTCTGCGGTGCAGGTTCTGGTTCAGCCACGGGTTCGGGCTCGGGCTCGCGTTGCACCACAGCCGCCGGGTCAGGTTCAGGCTCTACCGGCGCGGTCTCAGCTACATCAGTAGGTTCCGGCTCTGCCGGCGCCGTCTCAGCTACACTGATTGGCTCCGGCGCCGGCTCGGGTCCAGGCTTTGCCACGACTTGCGGCCCCGGCTCCCACTCGGGTTCAGCCGCAGGTTCTGCTGCCGCGACCGGCTCGGGCTCAGAGTCCTCCTGCACCACCGGCGGCGGTTCTGTCGCGGGTTCAGGCTCAGCGGCAGACGGTTCGGGCTCTTCCGCCGGTTCCGGTTCGGGCTCCGGCTCCGGCTCAGCCGGCGGTACGGGTTGCACGGGCCGCGTGGGCGCCTGGGCTACCGCGGGCGTCGGGCCGAACTCGAGCCCAGGCTCAGACCAGATGGTCCGTGACAGCCGGTCGGTCATCGACCAAGCCCGTCCGCTTCCACCGTAAATCGAGGCGAGGTACCCGTAGTCTGCAGCCAACGCCGGGGCGACGGTCTCCAGACGGCCGTAGACCTCTTCGGAGTCTCGATAGAGATCCAGCTCGTAGGACGCCCGGGCAATCCCGAGCAGGGCTACCGGGTCACCGGGCAGGAGCGACTCAGACCACTCATAGTACGACCGAGCCAGCTCGTAGTCGCCCCGGATGAACGCCACGTTGGCGAGGTTATTCCATGCCCACGCGTACTCCTCGTCGGCAGCGGCGCTGAACTGCGCCCACGCCTCGTCGAGCAGTCCCACCCGCGCGAGCGAGATACCATACCGGTTACGCGTTTCCGGACTCGGATCCGCCTCCAGCTCCGCACGATACTGGGCCATAACCGGCCCGAACTCGCGGAGCATGAACCGGTCCACGGCATCGTCAAATGCCGTCATGATTGCCGAATCATCCGGGAGCTCAAAGCGAGCGTTCCCCGCCTGCAGGCCGCTGGGCTGATAGGTCGACCAATTCTCACGCATGGTCAGAATTGCCGCGGTGTCAGCCTCCGTGCCGTCAATCCACTGCTTTGCACCAACCCGCCAGGCCTTGACAAAGCCTTCGTTTACCATGGTGATCTCGACCGGCGCCCACGCCTTCCCATCCCGATACAACAGCAGCCCGGGGTCGAAGAACTGGTCCCGCGCCTGCTCCTCGCTCAGTCCGGTATCGAACGCCATATAGATGTGACCAGGAATGGTGATGAATGCAGTGGCTATACCCAACGACTCCAGCAGTGAGGAGTACAAGATCGAGAGGTCATCGCAATCGCCTCCCCGAAACATCAAGGTCTGTCCGGGGTACTGCAGGTAGTCGACGTACTCGGCGTTCTCCGACATATCGATGTAGGCACTGTTTGGATCTATCACATAGTTGAGGCCGTAGAGACGCAATGCTTCGAAGACACCAAGCGCTATCTGCAAGTTCTGAGGGAGCTCGTCACGCATCCGGTCTCGGACAATGCTCGAGGCGTAGCGTGCAAACCACAGCGCTGACGGATCGGTTGGCGAGACGAACGCCGCGGCCCTACGGTCATCAGCCCAGGACATCGCGTTCCGGTGATAGAAGGAGACCGTGACCGATTCGCTCGCGACGCGCTTTCTCCCAAGAAATGAATACTCGGCATCAACGCTCGCGACGGTGCTCACGCCCTCGGTAAGTGACAGCACGCGCTCGTCGAATACGGCGTAGAGCGGAACGTCCACGCTCTCGCCGCGAGCAAGCTGGTCGATGTCCGCGCAGAGCCGGGGGCCTCCCATATACTGCGGGACAAAGAATCGAAGCCGCACGTCTTGGATGGGGCCGTCTTCATTGTTCCGAACGGTAACGGTGCCCAACGGCTGGTCGTCATACCAGGATCGTAACACCGGGAAGATCTTCTGTGTCTCGATCCGCTCGAACGCCAGGCTTGCCTGCCGCTGGAGCAACTCACCCGGCACGAGGCGCAACGCCGCTCCAACAAACAGCGAGTCCGACAGGCTCCCGGAAGGGACGCCCAACCGGCGTACGCCTCCAAATGCGTCAACCGAGAGCGACGGCGTTATCCTGGCGGATGCGCTGATATGCGCTCCAACGTCGTACAAGCCATACCGCTCACCGTCAAGATTCGGAATGTGCCCCAGACCAGCGAAGCCTCCCGCACGAATCGACCATCGATCAGTGAGCCGAAATCGTGCGCCAAGCCCCACTGCCCCGCCTACATACATCAGCGAGCCGGTGGGATTGACCTGCAGCGAGTACGCGCCCACCCGGATGGAGGCGTCGGCAAACGGAAGCGGCGCAAAAGCAAGCTCTGCCGTCCCGCCAACCGCGTATGACAGAACCGCGTCTTGATCCAGCACGGTCGGAAACCAACCGTCAACGGATGTCACCACAGAGAAGCGGGGCGTGCCGTCGCCGGACTGGGCCACCGCAGGAGCAGTGGGAAGCGTACCAAGGAGCACCAGCAGGATCAGGTACCGGAGAATCTGCGCCGACAGCCCTGTGGGCCTACTCATTCCACAGCATATCCCCGGCTCGGTCAGCCGCCGCCGACGCTCGCGCCTCAGATCCGGATAGTCGTGCAGACAAGTATGAGTACCGGTCGCGCAACTCCGGCTGGATTTCTGTAGCCATCCCAAAGTATTCGTCGGCTTCTTCAAAGCGGTCCAGCTCATACAACGCCCGAGCCAACCCAATCACCGCAAGTGAATCTCGGCCGGACCGGTTCACGGCTTCCTGGTACCACTCCACAGCCGTCTCATAATCTCTTAGCAGAAAGGCGATGTTCCCGGTATTGACGGCGGCCCGGCTGTACCCAAGCTCGAGCGCCTCCTCGAACTCGGCAAGCGCCTCCTCGTACATCCCGTAGCGCGCATAGGTCACGCCAACGAAGTTGCGCTGACGGCCATTCCCCCCGTCCGGCCCAAACGACGCCCGTAGCCGTTCAACGCGGGGAGTCACCTCACGCGCCACCACCAGGTCTACAACGTTCTCGAACGCTGTCTCGAGCTGTTCCTGTCCGGGCTTCTCCGTCCCCGCAGTTGCGTCCGGAACACCGGCCGGCGGAAACGCCGCCCATGCCTCCGAAACCGGGTACATTTCCTCCGCAAATGCGGGATTCGTCTGGAGCATCTGCCCAGCGCCGGCCCACGCTTGGAGGAACCCCTCCCTGAGCATTGAAACGCGTACAGGGACCCACGCGTCCTGCTCGTCAAAGATGAAGTCCTCACGATTCAGGAACATGTCCTCGGTGGCCGCAGTACCGCGCTCCATTCTGAACGCCACCACCACCTCTTCCTCGCTGGGGATCAGCGCCGCGGGAACACCGACCGACTCGAGTGCGGCAGCGTATGCCACCGCCAAGTCATCTGAGTCTCCACTACGATATGCAAGGGTCTGATACGGATACTGAACGTAGTCCACTTCGGTAGTCGAACCACGCATGTCCGAATACGGTGTTTGCGGATCCGGCGCCCACGCCAGCCCCAAGAGACGCAATCCCTCGAACAAGCCGAGCGCGTACTGGAGGTTTGCGTCGAGCTCGTGTCGCGATTTGGCGCGGACAACACCCGCCATGTACTTGCTGACCTCCAGAACGGCTGGATCGTTCGGGCTCACAAACGCGGCTAGGATTTCCTTATCCCTCCACTGCAAGGAGTTACGGTGCAGAATGGTGACGGTGGTCTCACTGCTCGCGTCACGTTCCTCACCAAGGAGATCGTACACAATCCTGACCTCGCCGCTGACACGAACGTTCTCAGTGATGTCCATCACCTCTTCTGAGAAGCCGGCAACAAGCGGCACAGTGGCCGAATCTCTCTTGGCCAAGTACGGAATAGTCCCACACAGCACCGGCCCCGAGGTATATCCCTCAACCTGAAACCACACTCGGACGTCGCGCATCTCCGCGCTCTCCGCGTTCCGGATAGTCAGGTTTCCGAATGGCGTGGAGGCGTACTCGGGAGCTATGATTGGCAAGACCGGGGTGCTCTCCACTCCATCAACCCTTGCTCTCCCCTCGGCGGCCCCGGTCCCAACGCCAAGGTCCGCAATCAAGGAAATGGAGAGTCCCTGGAAAAAAGAGGCGGTCTGGGTGCGAAGATCAAGATATGAGACGCTGCCTGAGACGGTAATGCTTGGTGTGACTCGAAATCCTGCCTCACCGCCGATTTCCCAGAAGAGGTTGCCGGTCATGGTGGACGTGTCCGTCTGCCGGTAGCTTCCAACATAGACACCGCCGCCGCCACTGAGCCCCAGCTTTAGTCTGGGCAGGGGAAAAACGAACACTCCGGCGCCCACGCCCCCCGTTGCAAGGAAGAGCGTGCTGTCAACCCGGTGGTCCCGTGGAAAGAGGTACCGTGCTCCAAGGGCCCCATATGGGGTTACAAAGCCAAAGGCATCTGTGTCCATGCCCAAGCGTGCCCCAACGCCGTTTCCGTAGATGTCCCGATCCGCCAGCGGGGCTACGAACTGCGGCGCCACGCGAATGCGCAAGTCCTGCGAGAATACCGCGACCGGCAACCCAAAGACAAACGTTGCGACCAGCAAGACGCCGAGCCGGCGCCGCAACAATGCACTCGTCATATGTCTCCCCTTCCGCCGATGCAACGCACGTTGGATGGTCTAGTATCCCGCCCATTGCCCGGCATGTCAATCAGGCACATAACGAGCGGTGTGGACTTGAGCTTCTTCTATGAATGTATCTTGGAATTGACACCGTTTCCGTGCCGCACGCGTGCAACACGCGTGCAACACAAAAAAAGACCCGGAATCTCCGGGTCTTGGGTGATGCCGGTCTATCCGGCTTGTACCCCCTAGGGGAATCGAACCCCTCTTTGAAGACTGAGAATCTTCCGTCCTAGCCGATAGACGAAGGGGCCATAGGTCGCTTCCCGGGGAGGACTCGAACCCCCACTAGCAGAGCCAGAATCTGCGGTGCT
>CAYTGY010000042.1:0-16845 GCA_964437265.1 uncultured Spirochaetaceae bacterium
GTGCTTCGCGAATCCACCGCCGCGCCGCCGAACAATCCGTAGCAGTTGCTTCCCGCGTGCAGATATGGTACCGTAGGCGACGTTCTATCCCTCTCGTGAGTGCAGGCGCCGCCCCCCACGGCGATCATGAGCACCAGCATGGGAGGTCTATTCAGTGGCAGCATACATTGTTCGGCGGGTGATCTATATGATCATACTGCTGGTGATGCTCTCTATCGTCTCGTTCTTGATCATCCAGCTTCCCCCAGGTGACTACCTGACCACACTGGTGACCCGGTTGCGCGAGATTGGCGTAACGGTGGACCGCACCATGCTTGAGAGCTACGAAGAGCGGTACGGCCTCAATTTGCCGATGTACCGGCAGTACTTCCGGTGGGCGGGCAACCTGCTGCGCGGCGACCTTGGCGAGTCGTTTATCTACAATGAGCCGGTGATCGACCTCATCCGGGAGCGAATCGTTCTGTCCGCAATCATCACGCTGGGGACGCTGTTGGTCACCTATATGATCGCCATCCCCATCGGCGTTTTCTCTGCCACACATCAATACTCGGTGATGGATTATGTCTTCACCTTCTTTGGCTTTATTGGGCTGGCGATCCCAAACTTCTTACTCGCGCTCATTCTTATGTTTCTTGCGTTCCGGTACTTTGGATGGAGCGTGACCGGTCTCTTCTCCCGGGAGTTTGCCGTGGCGCCATGGAGCTTCGCGAGGTTCGTGGACCTCCTGAAGCATCTGCCGGTGCCGCTGATAGTCATAGGAACCGCCGGGACGGCAAGTCTGATTCGTATCCTCCGGGGGTCGTTGCTGGACGAGCTTCGCAAGCAGTACGTGGTTACCGCGCGTGCCAAGGGGCTCGAGGAGCGAAAGCTCCTCTTTAAATACCCGTTCCGCGTGGCGGTCAACCCCATCATCAGCCAGATTGGATACATCCTGCCCATGCTCGTTGCCGGAGAGGCGCTGACCTCCATCGTCTTGAGTCTGCCCACCGTGGGCCCGCTGCTGCTACAAGCGCTGCAACAGCAGGACATGTACCTTGCCGGCAGTCTCCTGATGGTCCTTGGTGCGCTGGCGATGCTCGGCATTCTCATCTCGGATATCCTGCTGGTGATCGTGGATCCGCGGATCCGGTTTGAAGCGAAGGAGGCCGCATGAGTAAGCGATCTCGCTTTACCGAACTGAAGAAGACAGCCGAGAAGTCGGAAACGTACTATATGGCCTCCAGCGCCCAGCTCATCTGGCGCAGCTTCAAGAAGCACAAGCTTGGGGTTGCCGGCGCAATTGTGCTGCTCACCATGTACGTCGTTGCAATCTTCGCCGGCTTCTTTGGCCCCTACGGTGCATGGCAGCGTCACCCTGACGCAGTCCTGGCTCCGCCAACCAGGGTCCGTGTCTTTCACGAAGGACGGTTCATCGGCCCGTTTGTCTACGCCTACATTGAGGGGGTGGACGAGGTGACCCTCGCCCGGACGTATGAGGTGGACACCTCTACGCCGTATCGCGTGCGGCTGTTCGTGCGTGGGGAGCCGTACAAGCTCATGGGACTGTTTTCCGCAGACCGCCATTTCTTTGGCGTAGAGCAGGGCGGCAAGATATTCCTCTTTGGTACAGACACTCTGGGGCGGGACGTATACTCGCGGATTCTCCAGGGCGCGCGGGTCTCGCTCTCAATCGGCCTGCTGGGCGTGATCATTAGTTTCATCCTGGGCGCAATCATGGGTGGTGTCTCAGGCTACTTTGGCGGCAGCGTGGACATGATCATCCAGCGGTTGATCGAATTTCTCAACGGTATCCCCTCCATCCCGCTCTGGATGGCACTTGCCGCCGCAGTGCCCACTGAGTGGCCGCCGTTGCGCGTGTACCTGATGATTACCGTGGTACTGTCTATCCTGGGCTGGACGGGATTGGCGCGCACCGTGCGCGGGAAGATGTTGCAGCTGCGAACGGAGGATTACGTCATGGCCGCCCGATTTGCCGGGGCTGGTGAGTGGTCAATCATCCGTGAGCACCTGCTTCCCGGCTTTGCGAGTTACCTTATTGTCCACATCACGCTGGCCATCCCCGGGATGATCCTGGGTGAGACCGCGCTCAGCTTCATTGGTGTAGGACTCAAGCCACCGGTGGTGAGTTGGGGAGTGATGCTCCAGCAGGCGCAGAACATCCGCACCGTGGCGGTCAATCCGTGGTTGATGCTGCCGGGGCTCTTTGTGGTGATTACGGTGTTGTGCTTCAACTTCCTGGGAGACGGTCTGCGCGACTCCGCGGATCCGTACTCCAGCTAAACTGCTGCGAAAACTGTGGATTGGCGGCGCGGGGTGGTGGCCACCGGAGCAGTAGTCCAGGGCGCCCCGCCTTACGGCTCCGATGCGCGTACGATCAGTCGGAGATCGAATACCCCCTCAGATTGCTTCTCCCTGTTGCTCGCCCAGATCAGGCGATTCTGCCGGCTGACGATCTCTCGATTGTGCCTGATGACTTCGTCGACTGCCGCGTCATACTCAGCCTGGAGTCCGCGGTTGGACTCGATGTTCTCTGGAAGAGGTACGTCTCTTTCTACCATCCTTGGCTCTGATGCCAAAAGGTTACCGATGTATGCTGTTGCTGCACCTGCCAGACCTCCAAGCAGCCCACCTTGAAGTCCGTTGACGAAGTAGAACGACCGGTATTCGGGATTGTCGCCCGTCGCACTGACGCCGACGATTGTGCCGGCTATCGTCCCTGATGCGAACAGGACAAAGCCCAATGTCTGTCTGGTCTGTTTGGGCTGAATTCTGGATACTCGCCCGTCCTGTACCATGCGCACTTCGCTTTCCGGGAGTAGCTGTGGTTCCGCGGGGAGTGGTAGGAGACCTGGCAGACGAAGCGCCGATGAATACTCCAAGCGCTCCGCGGGACGCTCCACCGGCGGCGGTCGCCATCGATGAGTAGGTCGACCTCAAACCCAACTGCGTCGAGCGCCTCAGCCACCGCTCGCGCATCGCGAGAGGGGTTTGCGAGCGCCGGAAGCGACTGATATGCGCCGTTTCCGACCACGAGCGCGAATCTGGGACCACTCTCCTGTGCGCCGACTACGGCGGCTACCAGGGCGACCAGTAGTAAGGTGACGGCTTTTCTCACGGTTCTCCCTCCGGATGCGATTCAACGGCCCATGTTCTCAGCGACTCCATTATACGGAAAGCTACCGTGCGTGCTAAGAACCGTTGGCTCATCGGACGCGTTCGGGTATGGTGGGGCGGCACCACTACTGGAGGAGTCGCTGATGCTACAGCCACGTCGGGTTCCGTACGCTACGATTGGGCTTGTCACGATTACGCTTGTGCTCAATGGCTGCGTGACATCCGTGGAGCCAGTCGCGCTTCCACGGATTGATCGACGGCCGGACGCGGCGGACTTTGGCCGGGGGATCATGGGTAGTACTCCCGCGTATGACCCCGCTTCGCCCAACCCGTTTCAGGTCGATCTCCGGTCATATGACCTTTCCCGGCTCGACCTCACCGACGCCGCCGACACGCTGCTCTACGCGAGCTTTGATGACCGGACCCAATGGCCCGCGGCCGGCGCGCTGCCGGATGGGTTCGACCCAGAACGGATCATGGCATTGGGCATGGATCCGGGGCTTGGGCTGCGAGGGCTGCACGCGAACGGCGTGACCGGCCGCGGGGTGGGGATAGCGATTGTGGATCAACCGCTGCTCACCACGCATGAAGAGTATGCGGACCGGCTACGTCTCTACGAAGAGATCGATGTAGATCCGTCCACGCCTGCGCAGATGCACGGGCCGGCGGTGGCGTCTCTTGCCGTCGGGCGGTCAGTTGGCGTGGCGCCTGAGGCGGACCTGTACTACATTGGAGCGTGGACGTTTGACCGGGACCACCCGGACCCGGAAGACCGGGCCAACTTCGAGTACGTTGCCCAGGGGGTAGACCGGATCCTGGAGATCAACAAGCAGCTGCCTGCGGAGCGAAGGATCCGTGTCATTTCCATAAGCGTCGGATGGTCTCCCGGACAGCGTGGGTACGATCAGATCACCCGAGCGGTAGCGCGAGCAAAGCGTGCCGGCATGCTGGTCATATGCTCAAGCGTTGAGCAGATCCACGGCTTCCGGTTCCATGGCCTGGGCCGGGCTCCCCTGGATCCGCCTCTTGACCCCCAGTCGTACCGTCCGGGCTCCTGGTGGGCACAGCGGTACTACGACGGCTTGCAGTTTACTGACCGGCTTCTGGTCCCCATGGACTCTCGCACCGCCGCAAGTCCCACCGGTGACGACGAGTATGTGTTCTACCGCCACGGCGGCTGGAGTTGGGCAATCCCGTATATCGCCGGGCTCTACGCGCTTGCGGCGCAGGTTGCTCCTGAGATAGATCCGGATACGTTCTGGGCGGCCGCGATGCGGACCGGGAGGACCATCACCTTTGCGCATGACGCCAAGCGCTACACGCTCGGCCCCATAGTCGATCCGCCGGCGCTGATCGCTGAGCTACAGGCTTAGAAGTCGCTGGAAGGCGGTGCTGTACCTGGTGCCGGCCCCAGAGAGCGACCCAGCTACCATCAGAACCATGAGCGCGACCGCGCTCAATCGAACGCCTCGTGTAATCATTGCTGCCTCCTTGGCAACCTGTGAATAGTGATGTGCGTGTGTCTCATGGGCGAAGTATTGGTTGTGTGAGGATTCGGTCACAATTTCATGAAAACGTCGAGCGCGTCACATCGGTCCGAACGGTGCCGGGGAAGTAGGGCCGCAGCCTGAGGGGCGGATTATCTTGCTACGGAGCGGATTTCCTCGTATGGTACTCACGCTTGACGATACTAACGCTTCTCGGTAGTATGACGATAATCCGTTCATTCGCTTCCAAGGCGACATCGGAGATCTGGAATGGACAGCAATCGCGCGGTTTGCCACCGGATATTCAGAACCGGGCACGGCGGAAGCTGAGAATGATCAACAACGCCGGCGTTCTCCAAGATCTGCGCCAACCGCCGAACAATAGGCTCGAGAACCTGAGTGGCAAACGCGCTGGGCAATTCAGTATCAGGGTGAACGATCAATGGCGTATATGTTTTCGGTGGGACGACGGCAACGCGTACGATGTGGAGCTCGTTGATTACCACTGACGGAGGGAGAGATGGAACGGCTGAGAAACATACATCCCGGAGAAGTCCTCAAGGAGGAGTTTCTTGGACCCATGGGGATCAGTGCATATCGGCTTGCCAAAGCCACTGGGATACCGCAAACCAGGATCTCAGATATCATCCACGAGCGTCGGAGAGTGACGGCCGACACCGCGCTACGGTTCGCAAAGTTCTTTGGTACGACTGCACGGTTCTGGCTGGGACTCCAGGATGACTACGATCTTGAGGAGCAACAGGATACCATCTCGAAGGAGTTGGAAGCTATCCAGAGTGTCGGCTAAACGCGCAATGGACGACGACCTGCGCTGACAGTAGACACCCGCCGCGCGCTCAGTCGCACAACTCCGCCGCAATCTCCCGCCACTCCGTCTCCAGCGGTTCGTCGAGCATAGGTCGCCCCGCCCGGTTGTACCAGTAGCGGGAGTTCGACAGATCCCCCTCTTCTCGGTGCAGATACGCGTGGACCAGGCTGCCACGTGTCGTCGGGATCTGCTGCGCAATCGAATGAGCGTGGTCCCAGTCACCACGCTTGTCCCAGTACAGTGATTGCAGCGGTTCGCTCAGCCCTTCCGGTGACGTGCCGGATTCACAGATTTCGATGAAGGCGTCTAGTGTCATACGCGTAAGGTACTGCCGCACCGGTGCGGATGAGGGGCATCGACAGGCGGGAAGCGGCCGACAGCCCGGCACAGCGCGCTCTTCGGAGTTGGCCAATCTGTCGCTGAGATAGCCCAGATCCAGCATCCGCGACACAAACACATCCCCAAGGTTGCGCAGTGTTCGGATCCGGGTGAAACAACTCATGGAACGATCGGAACAAGTCCGAGTTCTCGTCCATCGTCATCAGCACCATGAAGTCATAGGAATGGAGGACTGCATCGGATGAACTCGAGAGACGCGATGTGAAGCGAGTCGTATCTGACTGTCGCCAGACGTTCTTGATGTCGGCCGGAACTGATCGCGACACCTGGTGCACGTCCGTTATCGCTGTGGCAGGTCGGACAAGATCTCAACTATGCGATTGAACAGAAGGTCCGTGTAGTCGGATAGTTCAGCTTGAAGGACGCGGCGCACTCTCAGGAAGTGATTGATCCCGGGATGTTCCGAACAACACTGCAGCATGTCTCCGAAGGTCTGGTGGGCGATAACCATGCCGGTGAGAACTGTTCTACTCGCCGCTTCGTCGCAGAACCGCTGTAAGATACGGTAGATCAATCGGGATACCTCGGCGAACAGGCGAAATGGCGTTCGAAGATGGTATGGAGCTCGTTGCGGCAGCGGGGAACGTACCGGTTTGCCGCCATGGTCGTGACAGAGATTGCCGGGGTCACATAGAGGTATGCCGGCGTAACGGCTTCCTGCTTCAGATAGAGGGACTGGTACCGAGCGCCACATATCATGGCGCATTCACCAGACGCCTTCTCGTCGCTTCGCTCCGGCGATGGCGCAGGTGATGCCCGTCGTTGAACGCGGGATGTTCCTTGCTATACATAACTGCTTCTTGGTATAATATGGCTAACACAGACCGTACCGAGGTATCATACCTGGACCCTTCTGAGTTCACCTCCACCGCTTCCGGACAAGTCATCCGTACCGACCAGGGCTATTTCGCCTTCGTTCCTTCTCCCCTTGAGCCAGAGATCCAACTCGACCTTGAGTTGGTCGGGACTCTGTCTGCCGCCGATCGTGCCGTCAGCGAGCTCGCTGGGATCGCGCGCACCTTGCCAAACCCGCACTTGCTGATCAGGCCATTCCTCAGGCGAGAAGCGGTGCTGTCCAGCCGGATTGAGGGCACACAAGCTTCCTTATCCGACCTTCTATTCTTCGAAGCAGCGAGCCTCAGGGAGACCGAAGCCCCAGACGTCAGGGAAGTTGCCAACTACGTGCGGGCGCTTGAGCACGGGCGTGCCCGACTCAACGAGCTACCGTTGTCCCTACGCCTGATCCGCGAAATGCACGAGCGACTCCTGGCCGGTGTACGAGGCAGCGAGCAAACACCCGGCGAGTTCCGGCGTTCCCAGAACTGGATCGGCCCACCCGGATGCACCTTGATTGATGCAACCTTCGTTCCGCCGCCGGTACCGGAGATGGAACAAGCGCTGTACTCCCTTGAAGAGTACATACACCTCCAGTCGCGACTGCCTGCGCTCATCCGACTCGCTTTGATTCACTACCAGTTTGAGGCAATTCACCCATTTCTCGATGGCAACGGTCGCGTCGGGCGTCTGCTGGTGACGCTCTTGCTCTGCACAGAAGCGGTGCTGCCGCAGCCGCTTTTGTACCTGAGCGCGTTCTTTGAGCGTCATCGCAATGAATACTACGATCGCTTGCTCGCCGTCAGTCAGAAGGGTCAGTGGACCAGCTGGATCAAGTTCTTCTTGAGAGCGGCGACCGTGCAATCCCGGGACGCGATTGACCGCTCGGATCGGCTCCTATCTCTTTGGCAGACCTACAGAGAACGGCTACAGGCAGCCCGCGCCTCAGCACTCCTGCTACGGCTGGTGGACAACCTTTTTCAACTTCCCGTGACCACGAATGCCCTCGCCGTAGAGCAACTCTCGGTTACACCCAGATCTGCCCAACTCAACATCGAGAAGCTCGTGGGAGCTGGGATTCTGCGCGAGGTCACCGGGAATCGACGCAATCGGGTTTACGTGGCGGATCAGATCATGGAGATCACAGGAACCGAGACATAGCGAGGCTGTCGCGGAACCAGAAGGTCTGATCGAACCGCTCGACGCTGTCGGCCGGCTGCCCGTCCACGCGGAAGTCGATGGCGCCGGAGGGCGGGCATTTGAACGAGCACCCGCGAATCGTTTGAGAGCTCCGTTTCGGAGAACCGACCAAGACAGGACCATAATGCCGCGAGCGTAGCCACTGGACCTATCGAGAGCAGGGGCTTGCCAAGGCGAACTATGCCGGAGGAGAAACAGCACAATACTCAGGTTCGACTTGCCGGTCCAATCAGACTCTCTGACGAACCTTCCGCGCGGCGCCAGCCGGATGCATTGCCGGATCAACAGCCGGTCAAACGGATCCTTGTGGTTGGTGTAGAAGGGTAGATTGTGTGCTCCGGCCACCACCCTCGCATCCAGCTCCAACACCTGGTAGCCGCTCTCTTCGGCTGTACTCACCAGCTCTTCCGACGTTGTTTCGGTCAGGTGCAGTATGCCAAGAGCGTACTTCAGCGGGGTAGGTCATTCGCCAAGCAGTTCTCCGGCGCGTCGAAGACCAGCGTCACGTCTTCTATTGAGATGACGTCACCGGGTTTGAGGCGACGGTTCTTCACCAGCCGGTTGTTGACCCGCACCGGGCGTTCGGACACCAGCGTGTAGCTTTCCTTGTCCGGATCATGGACCACCGTGGCATGGTTGCGATCGATGCCGCGATTGCCAATGAGCGACACCTCCGCATCAGGCGCGGAGCCAATGACGGTCACCTGGTTCTGGATGGCCACGGTCTTTCCGCCGCCGATCGGCTGGATTTCAGGCCGCGTTGCCGGCCGCTCGAATGAGACCAGGTGGAGTACCACGATGCCGCCGATCGCGAGGAGCCCAAGCAGCAGCGGCAGCAGCCACACCGGCTCTCCAGGCGGGCCCAGGAGTAGCGGGGCCAGGTACTCCGCGCGGTCCGATTGCCCGTCATAGCTGACGGTCACATTGCGCTCGGTGGTGGGTGCTGCCGGCACGCGGATGCGAACACGGATCTCGCCGCGGATCGATTCGCGGACAGTGCGGTAGACTCGTGAGAGATCTGCTTCGCTGTAGGCCTCGAACACCGTGCCGCCGGTCTGCGTGGCGATCCGCGTGAGACGTGAGTCGGGTGAGTCCGCGAAGCTGATGCCGTAGAGCGTCACCTCCTCCTCACGGTACTGCCGGATCACCTGATCAGGCTCCAAACGCTCGTCTCCCCAGATGGGGTGCGACATCCCGGAGTGCAGGCTGAAGGGGAAGTTCTCTCCGTCTGAGAGCACGATCACCGCTTTGCGTCCGCCGGCGCCGGAGAGCTCCTCGAGCTGCCGGCTCATCGCCTGATAGAGCTCGGTGTAGGCGCTCGCGGTCTCCGGCTCATCGATTCGTGCAAGGCTCCGTCTGAGCTCGCCGGTGGACGCGCCAAGGCGAGCGAGCGGGTAGAGGTAGGTATTGAACGCCGCCAAGGCGACTCGGTCATCCGACTCGTCGAGCGTGGTGAGGAACTCGCTAATCGCCGCCTGTGCGTGCTCCATCCGCGTGCGGCCGTCAGGGGCACGTTCGTACATCGACCCGGAGTTGTCCACCAGAAGCAGGAAGTCTATACCCGAGTCAGCCGCGGCTCCTGATGCCACGTCCACAATCTGGAGCGGACGCTCCGAAGATGCCACCGTTTCCCAGGCGCTCCAGGCTTCAGGTGAGAGCACCGCGGTTTGCGCTGCAGCGGAGCGGGTGTCATCACGCGAGACATACGCGTCTATGGTTCCGCGAACGAGCAATTGACCGGTGTCAATCTGCGCAACACGAAGGGACTGCGTTTTGGCTCCGGCCGCCGGCAACAGCATCAGCATGGCCGGCAGCACCATCAAGATGTGTGCGATCTTCGGTTTCATGGCTCCTCCTACGCCGGCAGCAGCAGCAGCCGCGTGCCGCCGAGCTCAATCACGTCCTGGTACTTGAGATAGCGCTCGCCGCTCACCCGTTTCTCATTGACGCGAACGTCATCCAGAGCGGTGGAGATCCGCATGTCCCCGCCGTCCTCGGTGATCTGGGCATGACGGATCTTTGCTTCCGGGTACGGTTTGAGGTAGACCCCGGCCGCCGTACCGGAGCCAATCGTTGTGCGTCTGCGCGAGAGCACGAACTCCTTGTTGCGCAGCGGGCCGGTCAGCACGCGAAGCCGCGCAAAGCTGAACCGTCGCTCAAAGATGCCAAGGAACAACCCAACGCTTGCGCCCAGCACCAGGAATCCGGCCGCGCGTCCAAGCGCAGGGTTGGCGATTTGTCTGATCAGCAGCTCCAACCCAAGCCCGCCGGCGATACCCCCAACAAGGCCGCCAACGAGCCCCGCAACGCTCCGCCGCGCGGAGAGCGTCCGCACGCCCTCAACCGCGGCGATCACCGCGCCCATCACGCCCCACGCAACAACACGGCTTGCCGGGAGCAGAAGTGAGAGCGCTCTGCTGCGCTCAACGCCTGCCACATTGGCAATGGCGATCAACGCCGCAGACGCGCCAATGGTGACCGCCGCTCCGGCAAGCGCACCCACTCCCGCACCAAGTGCCCCGGTCAGTGCAGCCTTCCGCGGCTCGCTGATCGCGATCCCCTCCGCGGCACCGAACACATACCCAAACACCAGTCCCAAGACTGATCCCTGCAGGAGTGCCAGCACTAGGTACCCTGGGGAGATCTGGAGCAGTAGCTCCTCTACGCTCCAGGCGGCGGTTCCCGCCAGGAGCCCCAACACAATCAAGAGCACCCGTTTGCGAATACTCGTCATTTGTTTCCTCCAGTCCGCGTCACTGCGGCTGCACTATTGAACCGGGTTCATCGCCGCCCGGATGGTGAGGCTGCCGACATCACGCGCAGGCTCAACCACAAGCGTGCGCGTCTGGTAGCCCGGTACGCGGATCCGGACCGTGAGCACCCGCCCTGAGTACAGGTTCCCGGCGAAGCGGAGCGGCACGTACCGGGCCCCACGAAGCACCTCAATCAACGCGGTCTCCGTGAGGGCTGCCCCGGTGTCCGCATCAGTGATCTGCGCTTCCATACGCAGCTCGCGCGGCGGTGGCTCCACCACCGGCAGCACAATGATGGACTCACTGCGGCTCTCGCCCCACGGTTCTACCGTGAAAAGCGCCACCACCTCACGGCTGCCCATCAGCGCGGTTGCGCGATACTCGCCTACAGGAAGGACCCGTGGGAGCGTGGTGACAATCACTGACGCAGGGTCGCGTGGAAGACGATCCACCATCGGCGCCACGGGCACGTGATGCCCGCGGTCGCTCCGGTGCTCACTGTCTGCGGCGGCGAGGTGCACCTCCAGCTCGCCCGGTGCGACCTCTCCGGGAAACCCTTCAACCACGAAGCGTACCTGGCCATGGGTAGCAGGAGCGAAGACGCGATGGTGCAGACCGGTCAGGAGAGACCAGCCTGCAAGCGCGCCGGCGGCCACAACGGCAGCGCCCGCAATCGCAAGCCGTGCGGAACGTCGTCGCCGCTTCTTACGCGTGAGCGGTGCAAGCTCCGCCTCAGCCACCGTGGCCGCCAACCGAGCCTTCACCGCGGACTCGTCGAATTGCCCCAGGAAGCGCTCCAGGCGCGGTATGATCTCATCCGGGTCCGCCTTCCGCTTGCGCGGGTCAGGTCGCAGCACCATCCGGATGATGCGCGCAAGCTCGGCCGGGACCGCGGGGTTGATCCGCCGCGGGTTCTTGTAGCGTCCGGACTCGATGGTTCGGATCAGCTCAGGGCTAAACCGACCCGGGAACGGTTTGTGCCCGGTCAGCATCTCGTAGAGCATTACCCCAAGCGAGTAGAAGTCAGCCCGTCCGTCTACGGTCCGCGAATCGGCAAACTGCTCAGGCGCCATGTAGGACGGGGTCCCAAGCGTCATGCCCTCAGAGGTAAGGTCTGAGGCGATCTCCCGGCTGGTCGCAATACCAAAGTCAGCAAGCTTCACCTCACCGTCCCGTGAGACCAGAACGTTTGCCGGCTTGATATCCCGGTGGACCACGTTCTTACCATGGGCGTAGGCAAGCGCCTTTGCGGTGCAGAGAGCGATGTAGGCGCAGAGCGCGCTGTCCAGGTACCGCTCTTGCTGGAGGATCTCCTGGACCGACCGGCCGTCCACGTACTCCATGACAATGTAGTGGTTCCCGCCCTTGCGGAAGTGGTCATAGACGTCCACCACGTAGTCGCTGCGGAAGTCCATGAGGATGCTTGCTTCGCGACGGAAGCGCTCAGCATATGCCGCCTCTCCACGGAGTGTGAGCTTCTTGATGATGACCGGTCGCTCCAGCGTGGGGTGCACGCCCCGGTAGACCCGTCCCATCCCGCCGGATGCGATGAGCTCCTCAATCTTGTACTTGTCGATTGACTCAGGAATCCGCGCCATTCACCGCTTCCTTGACCCCCGCGAGGTCCACGATCTGCTCTTCCGCCACGAACTGATCAACGCTGCGGAACGCCGCGATTACCCACCGCTCCGGCGTGTTGATCTGCACGTAGCGTCCCTCCTGGCGAAGCGAGTACCGATCCGCTACCGGCCGGTGCCCGCCAAAGAGCAGGCTCACCGGCGCCCCTGGGAAGAACGACTCGAGCGTCCCGGCAACACTTCCCGGATCCGCCTGCCCGTTGTCCGTCCAGGTGAGTGCCTCGACTACCCCAGGGGTCAGGTAGGCGTTGACGATCTCCCGTTTGGAGAGCTCGCGCGCCGGTTCCGCGTGGGTGATGAGGAACCGATCCCCCGCGGCCGCCAGGGGCAGCGCCTTCTCCCATCGATACACCAGATCAAAGATCTCTTCCCCCAGCTTCCGCAGGACCCATTCCCTGACCATTGCTCCCTCATACGCGTACTTTCGGAAGGGGAAGTTTCCCTCTTGTCGCTCGTTGGCGATGTTCTCATGATTCCCCTTGAGAAAGTGGAACGCCCACGGATAGCTGGTCTGCAGCCGTGCGATCTCGCAGAGCGTGTCAAAGCTCTCAGCCATCTCCTCATCCATTGCAGGTGACCGCCTGAACTCGTGGACAAACTCGCGAAAGGCGCGTTTCCACCGGTCTCTGGCCCGAGCCTCCGCGTGGAAGGCATCGCCTACGCAGACAACGCTTGCGCCTCCTGCCGCCAGATCCTCTTCCACGCTCCCGTACCCAATTGGAAGTCGCGCGGCCATCACCGCCCGCAAGAAGTCGGCGCGCGCATGAAGATCCGGTACAATCACCACGTAGTGGGTGGGCGGCAGGTACACCAGGCCGCCGGGTTGCCCACGGGTATCCGGCGGACGCAGTGAGGGCGCCGCCTGCTCCAGGGCGCTCCGCGCGTCCTGGAGCCGTTCGGAAATCTCCGTTCGGTCCGGCGTACCATTCCAGCCCACCGTCTACTCCTCGTCGTCGATGATTGTCTTGTTGACCTCCACGAAGTCCTCGGCGACCATCAGGGTGACTTGGCCCAGCAGCTCTTCCTCCGCTTCCGCGCTCAGCTCTTCCTTCGCGATCGCAATTGCGTAGACCGGGCTGCTCTGCGTGATTGGCCCTACCTCAAAATCAACCGGCGAGTCCTTCACCACGTCAGCCGCGAGGACAGAACCCTCGTGTTTCCGCGATTCGGGTACGTCGCTGCGGAGGCCGATGCTGGTGTACTCCACCGTTCTGCCGTTCTCCGTCTCTGGACCGATGGTGATGAGCGAGCCCGAGTAGGTCATGACCAGTGCCCCGCGGCCGTCCTCGATCTCCAGCGAGTCGGTCTCTTCCATTTCGTTGGCTTTGGTCTGCTCGTGGAACGAGGACTGCTTCTCCAGCCAGCCTCCAGCAAGTGCTTCCAGCGACTCTTCATTGTTCGTCAGACCCGCGGTCTTGACCAGTGATTGCAGATGGTCGCGAACCTGATCCGCGACCGCTTCATAATTCTGTCCCATAGTGGACTCCTTGTGTCATAGTGTTTGATGCAGCTGCGACACTCAACATACCCCGGTTTTCCAGAAACAACCAATTTTTCCGGAATTTTTTGAAAACGGCTGTATATTGTGGGCATGAGTGACGTGCCTGAGGGTGTACGGAAGCATCTTGCGGGTCTGGCCCGCGAGCTGGGAATGGCTGAAGACCAGGAGTTTCTCCTTGATCTGACGGCAGTGTGGAAGCAAAAAGCGGCGCTGTTCGAGGACCAGGCCAGGTCGGTTCACCTGGATCTGGTGCAGTCGGTTCCTGAGGGTGATCCGCGCGGCGCGATTGTCCTTACCTACTCGGGATCCTTGCTGAGCATTGGGCCGGATACGGACCGTACGCTTGGCCGCCGGCTCGAGTACGCCTCAATCAAGCTCAGGACCGATGTACCGGATGTGGTGACTGACCGGGGGATTTCCATCTCCGGTGGAATGCGCGTGGGCAATATCGTTCGGATCAACGGCTCGCGGATCTCCAAGACCAGTAGCGCGCACACCATAGCGGTGTGCCCGGCGGATCTCGCTGAGGACGAGCAGGAGAAGCGAATCCGGGAGAGCACCATCTTCATCACCAACGGCTTCATGAAGTACAACCGAAGCGTCCACGCGGACAGAGAGAACGTCCCGGATCAGTTCACCATGAAGTCGATGACCCGTTACCTTGCCAAGAAGCACAACCTGACCGGCCAGGAAGCGCGGCTCATCATTGATGACTTCCTCACGCTCATTGAGACCGGCATGCTCTTGGGAGACACCGTCTCTCTGGGCCGTCTTGGACGCGCGTCCATAAAGGTCCGCGATGCCCAGAAAGCCCGGGTGGTGAAACACCCGAGCACCGGCGAAGAGATGGTGGTGGAGGCAAAGCCCTCTCGCGGGGTCCCAAAGGTCTCATTCAGCGCCTACATCAAAGAGCGGGCGGAGCAGATTCGCAGCGGGGAGTAGCCGGCCGCTACTCCGAGGCGCGGTAGAACTTGCGCATGTCTGAGGCGAACTCGCTCCGTGATGCATCCCAAGCGTAGAACATATGGCCGCCCGCGTAGTGCTTGAGTGAGAGATTCCGGTGAGACCGGTTTTGCATCGGGATGAGCCGTGCAAGCCGCTCTGAGGCGAAGTATGGCGTAACCAGGTCATACAGCCCGTGCGTTATGCGGACCCGCATGTGCGGAGCCAGGCTCATGGCGTAGCGGAGATCATCCGTAGCCCCTATCTGGCTTTGGAGCGCATGGCGCTCAATGTCTACCTGCCATGCGCGGTTTACCTCCATGCTCAGCAGGTGGTACTCGCGCTCGGTAGCAACCCCAAGGTCGCGTCTGAGGTGCGAGTTGATGCCTGAGGCGAACACCGGCTCTATGGAGCGGAGTGTGGGGTCGG
Source organism: uncultured Spirochaetaceae bacterium (assembly GCA_964437265.1). GTDB lineage: Bacteria > Spirochaetota > Spirochaetia > DSM-27196 > SLST01 > CAYTGY01. Next base: position 15,126 of record CAYTGY010000042.1, read on the forward strand.
GACCTTCGTAGCCGTCACGGTCAGGGAACGGGTCATGTGCGGTGACCGTCGCATCGTAGAGCCCGCACACCAACCCTTGGTCACGCAGCAACTCTCTCGTGAACCGGCGCGCGCTGATCCGACCTCGGCTCAGATTGACCAGCGACTTGTCCAGGCCAATCAAGTCTGCCAGCCAGCCCACGATGCGGCCGCGCGTGCGCTCATCCAGGAATGCGCCGCCTACCAGCAGCTTCGCGTGCTCACCCACGGCGAACTGCTCAGCGATCTCACGGACTGCTTCCGGCGTCCGGTTTTCCGTTTTCAGGCGCGACCGCTTATGCGCCAGGGCGGCGAGCGCCATGCCGGGCAGCAGCGTAATCCACGGCAGCACGTCGTAGTCTGAGGCGTCCAGCAACGTGAACTCCAACGCCGGCGAGATGAGGATAGCGCCTGCCAGTCCAATCCCGTGGGTCTCTTGCGCGATACGCGCAAGCCGCGCGGCGCGGTAGCCGCCATAGCTCTCTCCGGCGACGTACGCGGGAGAGTCCCACCGGTGATGCGCGGAGAGAAACCGTGACATGAACTCGCCCAGCGACGCCAGATCCCGCTCGATCTTCCAGAACTCCTTGCCTGGCTGGTCCGGCTTCCCTGAGCCGTTGCCGCTCTTCTCCGGGTCGCCGTCGCCGGGAATCGCGCGGCTGAACCCCGTTCCCACCGGGTCAACAAAGACCAGGTCCGTGAACCGGAGCCATGTCTCCGGGTTGTCGGTGAGCTGGACCGGCGGCGGCGGAGCGGTGCCGTCCGGGCCGAACTGAACCCGCCGCGGTCCCACCGCTCCCATGTGCAGGTAGGCGGATGCGGCGCCGGGGCCGCCGTTGAACACAAAGGTGAGCGGCCGGTTCTCCCCGGCTGCCGCGTAGTAGGTGTAGAAGACTTCGGCGACCGGTTTCTCATTCTTGTGCAGGACAATCCAATCGCACTCGGCTGAATAGTCGATTCTTCCAGAGGCCGCGGCAATGCTATGCTCGCTGGTTGCGCCTTGTGGCTTGGTATAGCCGTCGCTCTTCCGCGCGGTTGTCGCAGCCGCCGGATGGTCTGTTTGCTCATGGTTGCTCATGGACGTGAGTGTAGTGGAATTGGGGTCGGGTGTGGAGCGCTTCGGCTTTCCGTCTCCGCTCGGATATGCCGCCCCGTTTTTCAGTTCATCGTCGACGTCCAGGTGCGACTTCGGTACACTGGCCCTATTGGGAGGTGCGGGAATGGTGTATGCCGCAGTGACCGCGTTCGTGCGACGTCGTAGGTGGCGGGTTCCGGCTGCCGCTTTTCTTCTTCTCTTACTGCCGGGTACCACGGTTGTTGCGCAAGAGGTTGACACGCGCCTCGCGTTGGTGATCGGTAATGCACGGTACCAGCACTTCGACCCACTCACGAATCCGGTGAACGACGCGCGAGACATGGCGAACGTGTTGCGCCGGCTGGGCTTCCAGGTTGCCGAGCACGTGGATGCTTCGCTGATTGAGATGGAGAATGCAGTCTTCGAGTTTGGTCGGCAGCTGAGCCGACACGGCGGCGTTGGGCTTTTCTTTTATGCGGGGCACGGCGTAGAGGTTGACGGGTCGAACTACCTCATCCCCGTAGACTCGAATATCCGCTCAGAGGACGAGGTCCGCTTCCGCGCGCTTGCGGTGGATCAGGTGCTTGCCAAGATGGACAGCGCGAGGAACTTGACCAATGTCGTCAT